>JBPCPB010000287.1:0-4671 GCA_050999735.1 Thermomicrobiales bacterium
GCCTCCATCAGGCGCGCGTCTTCACCGACCGCGTCGCCGTCACGGAGATCGCCCTGGCGAAACTGGATGGCACCGCGAAGGGCGGCATCGCCTTCGCCATCGTCCGCGCCCTCGGCATCCCGATCTCTTACGTCGGCGTCGGCGAGCGGGCAGACGACTTGATCGAGTTCGACGCCGTCCGCTTCGTGGACGCCCTCTTCGGCGATGATGAGTACGGGACACGCGGGTCGTAAAGCCTCTCTCCTAAGCGGGGTGCAGTTGTGGCGCCGCCGACACGGCTGTTTCCCCAAGCGCTTCCGCGACGACCTGCTCCATTGAGAACATTCGTCCCGCTTCCCATGCCGACGCGAACGCCTTCTCGCCCAGAGCGGTGCGGGCGTTCGTGATCGTGCGGTCGTAGGCGTCGCGGTCGGCGGGCGGCAGCGGCGCGCCGATGATGGTGCGGAGGGCGTTTGCCGCGCCGAGGAGCCGTGCCGCGCGCTCCGGCTGCCCCTGGTCGTATGCGATCAGCGCGAATCGTTCGATGTTCTCGGCAACACCCAGCAAATGACCCACGTTTCGATTCAACGTCAAACTCTCCTTGTAGAGCGCGATCGCCCGCGTCACGTCGCCGTGTTGCCGCGCGATGTCCCCGAAACCGCTCAACGCGCGGGAGGTCGTCCGCCGGTCCCCGAGCGCGCGGCTCAAGGCCAGACTCTCCTCGAAGAGCAGTGTGGCCCGTAGATTGTCCCCTTGAACCCCGGCGATATGCCCGAGATTGGCGAGGGCGAACGCGATCCCTTGCCGGTCTCCCAGCGTTTTGCACAGGAGCAAACTTTCCTCATGGAGGGGTGCCGCGCCCGCGTAATCGCCCTGCTCTTGCGCGATCAGCCCGAGGATGCGGAGCGCATGGGCGATTCCCCAGGTGTCCCCCAGGTTCCGACGCAGGATGAGACCTTCCTCCATCAGCGCGCGCGCCCGCGTATATTCGCCCTGCGCGCGCGCCAGAATACCGAGGTTGATGAGCGAGACCGAGATTTTCCATGCGCTGCCCAATTGCCGGTGGAGGGCGAGACTCTCCGCATAAAGTGACGCTGCGTGGGGAGCATCACCGAGATTATCCGCCGCCAACCCCCGGACGTTGAGCGCTTCGCCGATGCCCACGCGATCCCCCGTTGCCCGGCAGAGAGCCAGACTCTCCTCACTCAGTGCCGCCGTGCGCTCATAGTCGTTCTGCCGGAAGGCGAGCATGGCCGCCCCGATGAGCGCCCTGGCGCGCACCGACGGCATTGAACGATCATCGGCATGGTGATCGAGCGCCAGCAGCCCTTCGAGCCACTCCCGACCTTCACTGAAATGACCATGCCCTTGCCAGAACCGCCAGAGCGCAGTAGCAAGTCGGAGTCCCATTGCTGCCTCATGGTGTTCACGGACCCATCGCAGGACCGCCCGCAGGTTGTCGTGCTCCGCTTCGAGTTGTGCCAGGGCCGCTGTCTGATCGGGCCCAAAGAGTTTCGGTTCCACCGTCTCCGCGAGCGAGAGAAAGTACGTGGCATGCGCGCGCTGGACCGCTGCGGTCTCCCCGCTCGTTGCAAGCCGCTCCAGCCCGTACTCCCGTACCGTCTCCAGCATCGTGAAGCGGGGGGTGTCACCTACCGCTTCCACCTGTCGCACCAGGCTCTTGCCGATCAGGGATTCCAGGCAGTCCAGCACGGTGACGCCGATGTCTCCTTCGCCGCCCACCGCCTCGGCCGCCTCCATCGTCCAGCCGCCGACGAAGACCCCCAGCCGTCGGAAGAGCCGTTGCTCGTCAGGTGTCAGCAGATCGTAACTCCAATCAATCGCCCCGCGCAGGGTCTGCTGGCGCGCGGGAAGGTTCCGCGCGCCACCGGTGAGGATCGCCAAACGGTGCTCCAACCGGGTGAGGAGCGTCGTGGGCGATAACGATCGGATGCGTGCCGCCGCCAATTCAATCGCGAGTGGCACGCCGTCGAGTTTGACGCAGATCGCGGCGACCGCCCCGGCGTTCTCGGTCGTCAACCGGAAATCCCGCTTCACGGCGACCGCGCGCTGCCGGAAGAGTTCGACGGCGGGCGACCGGGCAATCGCCCGTGCATCGGCGGCGTCCCGCGCGGCGGGAAGTGGTAGGGGATCAACCGACCATTCGTGCTCGCCATGCAGATGAAGCGGCGCGCGGCTGGTGACGAGGACCTTCAGCCGCGGACAGGCAGCCAGGAGATCGGCGACGCCGTCGGCCGCCGGGAGGAGATGCTCGAAGTTATCCAGCACGAGCAGCCGCCGCTTGCCGCGTAGCGCCGCGACGAGGCTTTCCCGCATCTCCTGCCCCGGCCCTTCCTTGACGCCGAGTGTCCGGGCAATGGCGGCAATGACAAAGGCGGGGTCCCGCGCTGCCGCGAGGGGAACGAAGAAGACGCCATCCGGGAAACCGGCAAGGAGATGGGCGGCGATTTCCAGGCCGAGCCGGGTCTTGCCGATGCCGCCGAGGCCGGTGATCGTGACCAGCCGCACGTCCACCCGGCACAGCAGGGCAGCGACCGCCGCGAGATCATCCTCCCGACCGACAACCGGGGTGACGGGGGCGGGCAAGTTGTGCGGGACATGCGCGGCGAGAACGGGCTGCGAGGCTGCGGCGGGAGGCCGTCGCGCCGTGGCCTCGAACAGCACGCGCGCGTCATCGGACAGGCCGAGGACATCGGCGAGGAGGCGGATCGTCTCCCGCTGAGGGCGCTGTTTGCGGCCGCACTCGATCTCGCTGATCGCGCGGGCGCTGAGCGTGGCGCGCGCCGCCAATTCCTCCTGGGTCAGGCCGGCAGCGATGCGCAGACGGCGCAGCAAGTCGCCGAAGGTAGCGAGAGGCGGGGAGGATTCCTGTTCCCGCTCGCGCCGCCAGGCAACCGTGGAAATCAGTCGGCGATCCGCCATGTCGCGCCCCCCTACCCGTTACCGTGTATATCCGTCAGTGTTACACGGGCAGCAACGATTGGCAAGGCCCGGTGGTTCCGGCTCGGCGCATTCGTGTGAGTAGTCGTGTCAGTGGTCGTGAGAGTCGTTCGTGGTGGCGACCGCCTCCGGGCCGCACACTGGCAGCAGGAGACGCCCGCACTGCGGCAATGCCGCATCGGTGGCGGGACGGACAGGACGCAGGGAGTGATCGAGGAGGCGAGCAATGGCACGACAGGGACCAGAGACCGTGAACGCGACACCTGAGGAGGAAACGACCGGGCAACGCGGGGCGATGAAGCGGCGAGGATTGATCGCGGGAGCGGCGGCGCTGGTCGCGGGGATGGTGGCGAAGCAGGCGAGCCAGCCGGTGGCGGCATATTCCGGGGGCGGCGATCAGGGGCCATTCACCCTCGGCTCCAACCCCTGGTACATCGCGGGCTCCCCCACGGCCAACACCGCTGCCACCTCCTCCGCCCCCACCGTGTTGCAGGCCACCCCCAACTACGGCAACTTCCTCGGCGAGAACCACGCAGATACCGTTCTCTTCGAGGTGGACGCCACCACGTCAGCCAGCGGCAACATCGACGGGATCTTCAGCCTCGGCCATGGGATCGGCACCGGCGTCCGTGGCGCCGGTTACGTCGGTGTTCATGGCACCAGTACCACGGGCGGTTACGGCGTGATCGGGGAAGGTGATATCGGTGTCCATGGTGAGTCGCAGGGATCGACCAATGGCAGCGGCGTCGAGGGTCTGTATTTCGGCAGCGGCACGAACGGCATCGGTGTCAAAGGAAGTGTCATTGGCGGGGCGGCGGGGACCACCGCAGTCTACGGAAACAATAAGTCAACCGGTACGGGTGGCACCGGCGTCTACGGTCAGACAACCAATGGGTACTTCGGCGTCCTCGGCGTGGCCGGTACCCCCGTCGGCGCGGCGGGTGTCCTCGGCTACTCGAACACCGCCAATGGCGCCGCCTTCGGCTCGTTCGTCACCACTCCTGCCACCCTCGCCGGCTACTGCAACGGCATCGTACATGTCACGGGGCCCTTCATCGGTGACAACCCCGCCAACAAGCACGGGGCGATTGACCACAGCGACGGCACGACCCGGTTGGTTTACAGCATGGAATCGCCGGAGAGTTGGATCGAGGACTTCGGAACGGGGACGTTGAGCAATGGCAAGGCGAGCATCGCGCTCGATCCGGGCTTTGCTGGGGTGGTGCATACCGACGAGTATCACGTCTTCCTGACCGAGCGGGATATACATCAGCATCTGATCGTCACGGGGCAGACTCCGACGGGCTTCACGGTGGAGGCGGACGCGGAGATGGCGGCATTGAAGGGGAAGAAGGCGGCGGACCTCGGTGGGACGTTCTCGTACCGAGTGGTGGCGAAGCCGAAGGTGGGGCGGGTGGTGGAGCGATTGCCGAAGTACACGCGGCCGACGCCGTTTGACATCGCCGCGATCGAGAAGATTGTGAAGGCGGCAACGGTCGAACCGACCAAGCCCGGCAGGAAACCGTAGCCCGCGTCGTCGGAGCCGCCCACGCCGCCTACGCCGCAGAAGAAGGCGTATGGCACGCGCACCGACCCAACGTTCAATGCAGGCGGATCACCGGGCCACTGACCTGCCACGGATCAGTCACAGACCGGTGGCACGCAGTAACGGAGGGGCACAAGGAGGCGATGCACGGACAACAAACAGATGCGTGGATGTGAAGTTGTCCC
>JBPCPB010000323.1:0-12021 GCA_050999735.1 Thermomicrobiales bacterium
GGTCTCACCTCGCTCTTCATCTTCGGCACCGAAGTCGCGCCGCTTTCGGACGGTATCCCCTCCCGCTGGCACCATCTCGGCTTCATCGTGGACGACCTGGAGCGGTGCTACTACCATCTGCGCGAGCACGGCGGCGAGATTATCTCCGACTTCACGCTGCTCGAACGAGACGAGCGATGGTCGCTCTACTGCCACTACCGCAACGGCGATGTCGTCTTCATGCTCCAGTTCTCGGAAATCCGCGACGGCTATCGCGGCGTCAATACCGACGCGACGCAGTTCATGTACGATTATCTGCGCGGGCGGTACGGCGTGCGCTTCGTGGACGGCGAATGAGCGTACCTGCCACTGTTGCGCGGAACATCACACCGGAGCAGGCGACAGCATTCCTCGCGCGCGACCCGGTGGCGACGGTCGAACTGCTCACCGCGCTTCACTATGACCGCGAAATTCAGTGCATCGGCGCGCTCGTGGAGGGTGCGCTCGCGGGGGTTCTCGTTATTGGGCAAGAGGACGACGATACCGTAGCGGCGCGGTTCGAGGCGACGGAGAGCGAAGCGCTCCTGCCACTGATCGCCGCGTGCCCACCCGGCGTGCAACGGATCGCCGTCCACCGCCCGTGGATACTGCCCGCGCTGACATCCGCATTCCGGCTCATCCCGGAGCAGCCGAGCGAGACAGTATTTTCGGCGACGCGTATCGCCCTCCCGCTGTCACCAACGGTCCGGCTCGTGCGGGTGGCAGACGCACCCACCGTGGCGGCGAGTGCGGCGATGATGAGCGGTCCATCGCTCCTCGACATGATCGGGCAGGGCTTTCGGCCCTTCGGTATCTTCACCAAAGACCGCCTGATTGCCCATGCAATCGCCGCGAATACGACGGATTGGACGGAAGAGGTGATGTCCGTCTGGACGGCGCCACGGCTGCGCGGGCAGGGGCTGGCGACAGCGGTCGTCGCCACGACAGCGGCGGACATCCTCAGTCGCGGCAAGACAGCGATCTACGTCGCGGCGGTGACAAACCGCGCATCCCAGCGCGTCGCTACCAACGTCGGCTTCCAGCCATCCTACGATATAACGACGTATCGCGTTCTGCCGCGATAGCACCATGACTTTCAGCGAGCGCGTACGTTCTCCGCGAGCGAGGCATGATTTCCCATGAAGATGCAACGATCGTTTCGTGATCGGCAAACCCGTTGTCTATTTCAGGCTCTGCCGAACGACTATCTGGTATCAGCGGGATGCGGAGGTGACGCTCCCAGTGTCGTGCATGCGTCGCCGTCGCGGCGGCGGATCAATAGGAAGGCGAGGAGCGATCGCGATGAACACTGACATGGACATAAACATTGTTTTCTCCAGTACGACGCAGTTGGCAGCCGCCATCCGGGCACACCATGTTTCCGCCGTCGAAGTGCTGGACGCGCATTTGGCGCAGATCGAAGCGCACAATTCTGCCCTGAATGCCATTATCACGATGGATGCTGAGCGCGCATACGAGCGGGCGCGAGAAGCGGATGCAGCGCTGGTTCGCGGCGAGGTGTGGGGGCCGCTGCATGGCGTGCCTTTCACGCTGAAAGATGCCCATGCGACGGCGGGCATGCGCACGACAACCGGGTTTCCGCCGTTGGATCATGTCCCCCAGGAGGATGGCACGGTCGCCGCCCGCCTCAAGGCGGCGGGCGGCATCCTCATCGGCAAGACGAATGTCGCGGCGATGCTGGCCGATTTCGGTCGCACTGAGAATCCCCTCTTTGGCCGCACGAGCAACCCCTGGGATACCACGCGCACGCTGGGCGGTTCCAGTGGCGGCGCGGCGGTGGCGCTGGCTGCCGGGATGACATCATTCGAGGTTGGCACCGATCTGGCCGGTTCGATCCGTATCCCGGCACACTTCTGTGGTGTGTTCGGCCTGAAGCCGACGGAACATCGCATCCCACTTACCGGGCTCATTCCCGGCCTCCCGCCACCACCCAGCGTCCGCATCATGTCCTGCATCGGGCCGATGGCCCGCACCGCCGAGGATCTTGCGCTGGTGTTCGCGATCATCGCCGGGCCGGACGGGCGCGATACCGACGTCCCACCGGTGCCGGTTGACGACGTGCCGGACCTGGCGCTGAAGGGTCTGCGAATCGCCGTCGCCCCGACCTTTCCGGGCATCCCGGTCGCGGCGGCGATTCGCGATGCCGTACAAGGATTGGCACAGCGATGTCATTCCCTTGGCGCAACGGTCGAAGAAACGACGCTGCCGCAGTTGGAGTTCGGCCAGGAAGGAGCGAGCGCCGGTGCGTTGATTGGGATGATGACCGGGGCATTCCAGCCGGAAGAGAATCAATCACCGACGACCCTCGCCCAATACCTGGAAGCGCTGCATCGGCGTGACCAATCCATGATCGCGTGGGAGCAGTTCTTCCAGGAGTGGGATGTACTCCTCTGCCCTCCGTCCATGACCACCGCATTTCCGCACTGCGGCGGGTGGCCGCCACTGCCGGTAGATGGGCAGGCAGTGGAGTATATGATGGCAGCCGCCCACTGCGTGGTGTTCAATTACACCGGTCATCCGGCGGTCGTGCTGCCGTATACGCGGGATCGTGATGGTCTACCAATTGGCATACAGATGGTCGGAAAACGCTGGGGTGAATCGCGCCTGCTTGCGATTGCAAAGGCCCTTGCGAGCATGACGGTCAACTTCCAACGGCCACCGGGATATTAGCGACAGAACACCGAGCGTTCCATACGCGGAATTATGTGGTCAGCGCGCCTTCCATCACGGGCGGGCCGGTGGGTACGGCGGCGGGCCTGGTGTCCGGCTCGGCGGTAATGATGACGGCGTGGATACCATTCAGGTTGCCGGGTAGCACGAGCGTCGTCTCGCCGCCACCATCGAATGTGCCGACATCCACGTAGGAGCCGTCCTGCTTCTGGAGCCAGACGCGGTACGTCTGACCGGTTGCGACGCTGGGAAAGCCCTTCGCGAGGACGATCACTTTCCCGCCGTCCGCCGAGGATTCGATCAGCGTCGCGTTCGCGCTCGGCGCGTTTCGTGTGCCCGCCATCGTGTACGCATGAACGCCCGATGCGGCGACGCGCACGATCTCCCGATCCCGGTTCGCCTGCACCACATCGCGATGCAGGCTGATATTCCAACCACCGAGGCCAATCACCGCGAGCAGGAGGACGGCAGCGACGAGCCAGCCGGAAGAAAGCCGCGCGCGCCGTCGTACCCGCGCCTCCGCAATGGCGGGTGGTGATGTGATCGGTGGCATGCGAGTGAGTTGATCGCTTCGGGTGGGAGGCGTGGGGTTGTGTCTCTCGGCGCGGGCGGCGGCAAGCACGCGCTCCTTGAGCGCCGCGCTCGGCCGGGCGGGAACGGCATCTGTGTCCGCATAGATTTCCGGCAAGATAGCGGTGATGGCGGCGAACTCCTCGTACAGCCGCGCGGCATCCGCGTCGGCGGCAATAAACCGGCGCGCCGTCTCCGCGTCCGCCGCCGTGGCGCTCCCGAGCGCATATGAGGCGATCAGCGCCTCCCGCTCCGCACGCGGATCGGGTATTTCGTTCTTCCGCTCGCTGCCTGCCTCGTCGTTCATGTACTCTTTGTCTCCAGCGCTGTCGGCGCCAGCGTGGCCCGCATTTTTTGCATCCCGAGGCGAATACGGCTCTTGACTGTTCCCAGCGGGATGCTGAGCCGCTCCGCTACTTCCGTATTCGAGTATCCACCGAGAAACGCGAGCGTTATCGCCACGCGCTGCTCCTCGGGCAAGAGCGTCAGCGCCGCTCGCACCCGCGTCGCGTCCAGTCTCTGCGCTACCTGCACCCAGACATCATATGCCTCGCCCGCCGCCAGTTCGCTCGCCAGGTCGTCAATTGGCTCGCTTGGCAGCCGGAGTTTGCGGCGACGGAGCGCATTGAGCGCGCGGTGATGCACGATGCTGAAGAACCAGGTGCGCGCATTGCCGCGCTCCGGCTTGAAGGAGTGCGCGTAACGCCAAAGCGCGAGAAACGCCTCTTGCACAATATCTTCCGCCAGCGCGTGGTCGCTACTCATGATGCGATAGGCGAGCGCGAACGCCGACCGATGATGCCGGTCATAGAACGCCTCGAAGCACGCGAGCGCTTCCTCGCCCCCCGCAGCCATGCGGGCAACGAGCACATCGTCCGTGAGACTGCCATCCGCCACGAGCGCACCTGGTTCCTGCTGGTAATACTCCGTCCCGTGCGTCCTGGATCAATCGTGGATGCATCACGCGCACGGTGAAACGCGCGCAGTATAGCATGGGAAGGACTGCGGACTGAGGGCTTGCGGAAGAATATGGGGCAATAAACAATACGGGACAGGCATCGCGCCTGCCCGTATTTCTCAGTCCGCAGTCCGCAGTCCTATTTCTTGATTTGCCAATACGCGATGTTCCATGCGTCATAGTCCCACGGGGTCGGGTTCGTGTTGATGAGGTCGGCGCGCCGCCCGTCAACCGAGTTGCGATCCACGATCGGCGTTTCGATCCAATGGTTGACGACATAGTCGTTGCACTGAATCTGCAACTGCGCCCGCTTCTCCGGGTTCAATTCCTTCCCCAACTGCGCCACGAGCGCGTCATACTGCGGGTCGCTGAAGCGCGTGTAGTTGGGCAGTGACCAGTTGTTCGACTTCTGCGCGATCTGTGACGTCGTCCAGTTCTTGAACCAGTCGCCCGCATCCGGGACGGTCGGGCTGCTCGTGTACATCTCGAGGTCATGCAGGAAACGCGCATCCGCGTCCGGATTGTCCGGCTGGCCGAAGAAGACGCTGGAGTCCGCATTCTGGATGTCCATCTGGATGCCGGCCTGTTGGAAGGCCTGCTTCATCACTTGCTCTTCCTTCTCACGCACCGGGTTGACCGTCGAGGCGAAGGTAATGGCAAACTTGACGCCATTCTTCGCGCGGATGCCGTCCGATCCCTTCACCCAGCCCGCCTGATCGAGCAACTGATTCGCCTTCGCGACATCGAAGGAGCACTGCGTATTCTTCGACACCGTCTGCGGCGGGACGCTCGGCAGGATATTGCAGGTTGGGTTCCCCGCCGGGCCGTAGAGGTTCTTGGCGATGCTGGCACGATCAATCAGGTAGGTCGCCGCCTGTCGCACCATCGGGTCCGACCAGAAGGGGTTCTTACTCTGTGGGCTACTCTTCTCGCCGTTCACATCGGTTCGTGGATCAGCGAAATTGAACAGCACTGTCTCCACGCCACCACCGGGCGTGATGTTGAGTTGCGCGCCCGCATCGGTCAGTTGCTTGAGCGTGGACGGGTCCACCTGGAGGTTCCAGGCGAAGTCCGCCTGCCCGCTCTGGACCGCCTTCGCCGCCGTACCCGCGTCGCCGCCGCCCTTCCAGTCCACCGCGTCGAAGAAGGGGGCGTTCGGCTCGCGGTAGTTCTCGTTGATGACGTACTGGACATTATCGCCGGAAACGAAGGACTTCACCTTGTACGGTCCCGTGCCAATTGGCGCCGTATTGACCACGCAATTCGCCTTGTCAGTGCAGGTATCAACCTGCGCCTTCTGCAGCACCGGATAGCCACCCGCCGCGAAGGGGAAGTACCAGGTCGCCGTCGGCTCTTTGAAGGTGATTTTCGCGGTCGTCGCGTCCGGCGTGTCAATGCTGGCGATCGGCAGGAAGGTGGCGATATCCGTCGCGCCGTTCTCCGGCTTGACGATGTACTGCCACGTTGCCTTGACATCCGCCGAGGTGAAGGGCGTGCCGTCGGACCACTTGACGCCGTCCTTCAGTTTCCACGTCACACTCGTCCCGTCCGCCGCTAACTCACCGTTCGCGGTCGAAGGAATTTCTTTGGCAAGAACCGGAATATCCGGTGTTGCCGCGTTGATGGAGAGGGTCGCGAGCGGCTCCTCGACGACGCGCGAAGCGTCCTCATCTTTTGTGCCGTGAGCGAGGTGGAAGTTGAGAATGGTTGGCGCCTGCCAATAGAGGACATGGAGTATGCCACCACCACCGCGCTTCGTCGGTGCCACGCCACGCGGATCAGCGCCCGTGCTTGCGGTTGTCGTGCTGGATGCCGTGCCAGGTGCGGTCGTCCCAGATGCGGTCGTACTGCCGACAGCGGTGGGACTGGATGCCGCGCTCGACGCGGGCTTCGTGGCCACCCCCGCGCCCGTCGCGGTAGTTGCCGATGGATTGCCCGTCGTTGTCGCCTGCGTGCTCGGCGTACTCGTCGCGCTGCCACCGCAGGCGGCAAGCAGCAGGGGCAACGCCATCATGAGCACCGAGAGTTTTCCCAGAGGCCGAAGGAACCGATGACCCGAGAGGACCCGCATACAGATAACCCCCCTTGCTGTACCAGGAACAGACCGATCGCGCGCCCGTATACGGCTTTCCGCATATCCGGCAAGACATTCGTTATCGCACAATCGGGGCCAATATTGAAGGGACAAGGCACGAAAGAACCTCACCCCCGACCCCCTCTCCATTGCGATGGAGAGGGGGAGCGACCTTCGAGAGGATCAGAAATGGGGGATACCACGGCACTTCGGGCGAGACACCCCTCTCCGCTTGATGGAGAGGAGCGGGGGTGAGGTTGACCGAGAGTAATAAACCCTGCACAAAAGAAAGCCCTCTCCCACATCGGGAGAGGGCAGGGGATGAGTAAGATCCCGCTACTTCTTCGTCCAGTGGGCCGTGTTCCAGAGATCGGAATCCCAGGACGTGAGATTGACGCCCGTGAGGCCCTTCGTGTAGCACGCCAGCCCGGCGCGCGCCACGAGTGGGATGATCGCGTAGTCATTCATCATGATCGTGTCGGCCTTCTTGAAGAGGTCGACACGCTGCGCCGGTTCCAGCGTCCCCCCCATCTGCTTGACCGTGCTGTCGTATTCGGGGTTCACCCAGCGCATCACCTGCGTGAGCTTCCAGCCGTTCGACTTCTGCGCGATTTGATCCGAGGTGAGCGTCGCCTGATAGGACTGTGTGTCCGGGAAGGCGGTGCCGTTCGTGTACATCTCCAGGTCGGTCTCGAAGCGCGCCAGGTTGTCGGGGTTATCGGGCAGGCCGAAGAAGACGCCGGAGTCAACGGGGCGGAGGTCCACCGCGATGCCGATGTCCTTCAGATTGCTCTTAATCAGTTGCGACTCTTTGTCACGCACGGGGGTGGAGGAGGTGCGGAAGGTGATTGAGAATTTCTTCCCGTCCTTCTCGCGGATACCATCCGACCCCTTCTTCCAGCCCGCCTGATCGAGCAGTGCATTCGCCTGTGCGGGGTCGTACTTCCACGGAACACCGTTCCAGACCGTCGGGATAATGGTGTTCGTCGCCGTTCCGGCGGGGCCGTAGAGGTTCTTCGCCATCGCATCGCGATCAATGGCGAGCGCGAGCGCCTGGCGGACAGTCTTGTCGGTGAAGAAGGGGTTCTTGCTCTGCGGGCTGCTCTTCTCGCCGTTCACCTCGGTACTCGGGTCCGCGAAGTTGACGTAGACCTTCTCGGTGCTCGCGCCTTTGATCACCTCCAGCGTGTTGCCGGTATCTTTGAACTGCTGGAGGATCGCCGGCTCGACCTGCGGATTCCAAGCGTAATCGGCCTGGCCGGCGCCGACGGCCTTCACCGCCGTGCCTGCGTCCCCGCCACCCTTCAACTCGATCGTCGCGAAGTACGGGGCGTTCGGCTCGCGGAACTTGTCATTCGCGATGTAATTGACGTGATCGCCGGGCGCGAAATCAGTGACGACGAACGGGCCGGTGCCGATCGGCTTCAGGTTGTAGGGGCACTGCGTCACGCTCGGGCACTGCGAGAGGATATGCTGCGGCAGCACCGCTCCCTGGCTACCGACGAACGGCAAGTACCAGACTGGCGTCGGGGCATTGAAGGTAATTTTGACGGTCGTTTTGTCAACGGCGGTGGCATCCTTGATCAGATCGTAGTGTGTGGTGTTCGTGCCGCCGTTCTTCGGGTCCATCTCCCATTTCCATGTGAAGACGACATCGTCCGCCGTGAAGGGTTGGCCATCCGACCAGACGACACTATCCCGGAGTTTCCACGTCACGCTCGTACCGTCCGCCGCCAGTTCGCCGTTCTGCACCGAAGGAATCTCCTTCGCCAGCACGGGCACGTCCGGCGTGATCGCATCATTGGTCAGGGTAGCAAGCGGTTCCTCGACGAGCCGGGAGGCATCGTAGTCCTTCGTCCCCTGAGCGATCTGCGAATTGAGGATCGTTGGCGCCTGCCACCAAAGCAAACGCAGGGCGCCACCCGCGCCGCGCTTGGAATCCGCAGGGAGCGTCAGGTTGGTCACGGGATTGCTTGTGCCCGCCGGTTTCGCGGCGCTCGTTGCACCGCTGACGGCGGAGCCGCTCGTGGCGGGTTGCGCGGCACTACTGGTACTTGCCGCGCCGCTCGCGCTCGTCGGCGCGGTCGTGGCCGCACCGGCGGGCTTTGTCGCAACGCTCGGCGTGCTCGTCGCGCTACTTGTGCCGCCGCACGCAGTCAGCAGGAGCGGCAGCGCCATCAGGCATGCTGCCAGCAGACCGAGGGGCCGTGGAACTGGGGAGCGAAACATCGCGCGCATCCTCTCTCCTCTCGCGAAATACCGACACCGTGGGTTGACTGAGCGCGAGTATACATCTTTCTGACGATTCGCGCTGGTCATGTGCAATCTCGATCAACCTCACCCCCGGCCCCTCTCCGTCAAGCGGAGAGGGGTGACTCATCGCGATACCGAGGCGTTCCGCTGTATGCCCCGATCTCTCGAAGATCGCTCCCCCTCTCCACGCGATGGAGAGGGGGCTGGGGGTGAGGTTGAGCCTATTTCTTCAGCGTCCAGTGGCCGACGTTCCATGCCTCGGACGAGAAGGGGGAGTACTCGACATTGATGAGGTCCGGGCGGGTAGCGTAGACATCATTGCGGATAATCATCGGGACGCGGATACCGGCGGCGATGATGTAGCTGTCGAGTTGCTCCGATATCGTCTTGCGCTTCTCCGCATCGAGTTCCCGCTTGAACTGATCGTACATCTGATCATACTTTGCGTCCGACCAGCGGTTGATATTCGAGCCACCCCAGTTGTTGGCCTTTGACGGCATCTGCGCCGTGGTGAAGCCTTCGAAGAAGGATTGCGGGTCCGGCTTGGATGAGCCGGTTGCGAGCATGTTGATATCCGTCGTGAAGCGGATCGCCGAGTCCGGGTTATCAGGCTTGCCGAAATAGACGGATGCGTCCACCGAGCGGATATCGAGGTTGATGCCAAGTTGCTTCAGGCTCTCCTTGATGACCTGCGCCTCCTTATCGCGCTGCGGGACGATCGAGGAGCGGAACGTCATGTTCATCTTGACGCCATCTTTCTCGCGGATGCCGTCCGATCCCTTCTTCCATCCCGCTTGATCGAGCAGGTCTGCCGCCTTCTTGAGACCATACGAATATGGGGCGCCTTTATCGCCGCGCACAACGGGAATCAGCGTGTTTCCGGCGACGCCGCCCGGCCCCCAGAGATTCTTCGCGATGGAATCGCGATCCACGACATAGGAAAATGCCTGCCGCACGAGTGGATCGGAGAAGTACGGATTTTTCGACTTCGCGTTGGAGAGTTCGCCGTCCACCTCGTTGCGCGGGTCCGCCATGTTCAGCTCGAGTTGCTCGACATAGAAGCCGGACGGAGTCGCGACCGTCTTCCCTGCGTCCGTCAGTTGCTTAATCACTTCCGGCGTGACGGTCAGGTTCCACGCGAAATCGGCTTGGCCCGTCTGCACAGCCTTCGCCGCTGTCGTCGCGTCGCCGCCGCCCTTCAATTCCACGGTGGCGAAATACGGTGCGTTCGGCTCGCGGAACTTCTCGTTTGCTTTGTACGTGACGGTATCGCCCGCCTTGAAGTCAGTCACGACGTACGCGCCGGTACCGACCGGCTTCTGATTGAAATCGCAGTTCTTGCTATCCGGGCACGTACCGACGACATGCTTGGGGAGGATCTCGCCGCCATCCCCAACATAGGGAACGAACCAGGCGGCGGCGGGCGCTTTGAAGGTGATCTTCGCCGTTGTCGGATCAACCGCCTCGACCTTGTCAATATCGGAATACAAGGACGTGCTGGTGGAACCGTTCTCCGGCTTCATGATGAACTGCCAGGTGAAGACGACATCGTCCGCCGTGAAAGGCTGGCCGTCGGACCATGTCACGCCGTCCTTCAATTTCCATGTCACGGTCGTGTAGTCGGCGGAAATCTCGCCATTTTGCACGGAAGGAATTTCCTTCGCGAGGACGGGAATGTCCGGGATGATGGACTTTGAACTGATGCGCGCCAGCGGCTCGGTCACGAGCGAGGAGGCATCGGTATCCTTCGTCCCGTTGGAGAGATGCACATTGAGGATCACCGGGGCCTGCCACCAGAGTAGCCGGAGTGGGCCACCCTCGCCGCGCTTCGTCGTCAGTGGCGTGCCGAAACCCGCACCGCTGGCTTGTGAGGCGGCCGTACCACTCGTCGCGGATGATGCCGCGGTTGTGCTGGCTGGGGCAGCCGTGCCGCTCGCGGTCGTTGCGGCGGCCGTGCTGGCGGGTTTCGTCGCCGCCGTCGTCGCGGCGCCATTTGACGCCGCAGCCGTCGGTGCGGTTGTCGCCTGTGGCTTTGGCGTGTCCGTTGCGGTGGTCGCGCCGCCACAGGCAGCGAGCACCATCGGTACGAGGAACAGGAGCGCGGTCAGTCTACCGAGCGATCCGCGCCGTCTGGGTTTCCCGGAGCACCACATCGTCAACCTCCTTGTGTACACGAACGATCACGAAACCATCACCGTGTTCCCCCGCCGGGGCTTGCCGCTTTGCCCGGAAATGAACGCAGACAAAGACTCGTTCACTCCACTGCTCCGAGAATCCCTGCGTCGTCCGGATGTGCTTTTTGCCACGCGCCGATACGCTACAGAATCGGCGCCTTGTTGTCAAGCACTCGCAAATCCCGCACGCACTGGCCTCCTGTACAGACAGTTGACAAAACATTTGGAGACATGGGAGTATCATGCAACGGATCGTTCCGTGCAGAGCCATGAGGCTTGGGGTACTCCTTTTTCCTCCTTCCCGTTGCAGCGCTCTTCGGCAAAGGACGCGTCACATGGCTCGCTCCGCACCTCCCTATACCTATCGCGCCGCGACGCGCACCCGGCCACTCCCCGCGACGCGGCGGACCGGCCGCACCCGGCAGCGGCGGAGCGTTCCGCTCTTCCGTCTCCTTGGCATGCTTCTGATCGCCGCGCTCGTCTGCACGGTTGTTGCGGGGCTGGCGCTGGGAGTGTTAATCAAGCGGCAGGCGGGGCGGGATGAGGTGCAGCCATCGGATGCGATCGTTGTGCTCGGCGCGGCGCAATGGGACGGGAAGCCGTCGCCTGTGTTGCAGGCGCGTCTCGACCACGCCTTCGATCTGTATACCGCTGGGCTTGCGCCGAAGGTGATCGTCACCGGGGGAGTCGGCGTCGGCGACAGTTACTCCGAGGGCGAGGTGGCGCGGCAATATCTCCTGCGCAAGGGTGTGCC
Source organism: Thermomicrobiales bacterium (assembly GCA_050999735.1). Lineage (GTDB taxonomy): Bacteria > Chloroflexota > Chloroflexia > Thermomicrobiales > JALYUS01 > JALYUS01. Next base: position 11,493 of record JBPCPB010000323.1, read on the forward strand.
GACAGCCGCCGTGCTGACCGAGAATCGCGGCCGCTCATCGTATGAATCCATGGAAGGCGCGACCCTGCTCATGCAGCACAACGGCTGGTATCGCGCGCTTCTCGTCTCCGACCCTTTTCATATGTACCGCCTCAAGCGGATGGCGACCGACCTCGGCGTCCAGGCAGCGACCTCCCCGACGCGCACCAGCCCGATCCGCCCCGGTAGCAGCGAAGAGCGTCGCTACATGCTCCGCGAAGTCGCCACCCTCGCCGACTATCTCCTCTTCCGCCACTAAATGTAGGAGACGTAAGCACAGAGAGCACAGAGAGCACAGAGAACACAGAGGACACAGAGAAGATAAGACAAAATAGGTTTTCTCTGTGGTCTCTGTGACCTCTGCGTCCTCTGTGTTGACTCTTTCCTAGTACCTCACCACAGTGATTACGCGGGATAAAGGCGCGCCAGTTTTGTGCGCGCCTTCTCCGCCGTGAATCGCCAGTCCACGGTTGCCTTCGCCGCATTGCGCGCATCTTCCCACGCCGCAATC
>JBPCPB010000356.1:0-11227 GCA_050999735.1 Thermomicrobiales bacterium
GACTTCGCCCTCGGCAGCACCGATCTCGCGGCGGATGTCGCACGGCTCACTGGCGCGGGCCTCCCCTATGAACCGATGGACGGCGCTCGTGCCCGACCGGATGGCGTGCAACTCCAGTGGCGCAGCGCGAGCGTGTCGCCCGCCGGTCAACTCCCCTTCATCATCGAGGACGTGACACCGCGCGGCTTGCGCGTGCCGAGCGGCGACGCGGCGCACCACGCGAACGACGTGACGGGCATCCTCAGCCTCACCATCGCCGTTGGCGACCTCGCCGCCGCGAAGGGGCGGTTCAGCGCGCTCCTCGATGCCGCTCCGCTTGTCGAACGCGACAACCCGGACCTCCGCGCCCACACCGCAACCTATGTCGTCGGCCAGTACAGCATCGAACTTGCGCAGCCGACGAACGACCAGAGCATGCTCGCGGCCCCACTCGCCGCGCGTGGCGATGGCCCCTACAGTCTCTGCCTGACCGCCGATCCCGGTCCAGCAGAGGCGCGTTGGCTCGACCCGTCGGCATCCCACGGCGCGCGGCTCCAGGTTGTCGCAGTGCAGGCGGGGAGGTAGCAAGTCGAAAGTCAAAAGTAACAAGTTAAAAGGCGGAAACGCCTCGCGCCTTCTTTCGACTTGTTACTTTTGACTTGTTACTACCCGCGACTGAAAGGAGCCCCATCATGCCCACACCACTGACGGAAGACGTGATCGTCTCACTCGCCTACCCGGATGATCCGCGACTGTCGCCGGATGGCCGCCGCGTCGCGTATGTCGCGGCCTGCTACGGGCAGGAGGGCGACCATCCGGAGGGGGCGATCTGGGTCGCGCCGACGGACGGTACGGCGATGGCGCGGCAATGGACGTTCGGCGGCGGGCGGGACGACATGCCGCGCTGGTCGCCGGATGGTCAGACGCTTGCCTTCCTCTCTGACCGCGCGACGCGGGGTACAAAGGCGCTCTACCGGATGCCTGCCAACAGTGGTGAGGCGGAAAAACTGGTCGAACGCAAGAAGAGCATCGCATTCTTTGCATGGTCGCCGGACGGTACGCGCATCGCCTTCCTCGCACCCGACGACCCGACCGATGAAGACGAGCGACGCGAGAAGGAGCGCGACGACGCCGATGTTTACGGCGAACGGTGGGCGTACAATCGCCTTCACTGCCTCGACCTCGCCACGGGCACGGTGACGACGCGACCAAGCGGCGATATGCACGTCACTGGGTGCGCGTGGTCGCCGGATGGCACAAGGATCGCCTACTTCGCCCAACCGACGCCGGAGATTGATGACCAGCACAAGACGGCGATTTTTACTATTCCGGTCGCGGGCGGTGAAGCGCGGCACATCTGCGAAACGACGGGCGGAAGCGATATTGCGTGGGGCATCTCGGAGGCGATTGGCGATCTGCTCGTCTTCGTCGCCCCGCACGAGCCAGTGCCGCAATGCGCCGCCACAATCTGGGCCGTCTCCGCTGATGGCGGCGAGCCAACCGTGCTGGACCCCGCCGTTACTGAGGCGGCATGCGCCACGCATCTCTCTATCGCGCCAAGCCAACCCCGCATGACTATCGCGATGGCGAAGGGACTAACGACGGAACTCGTCAACCTCAACACGCCGACAGGCTTGCCCGCACCTTTCTGCGCGCACCCAACGGGCGATCTCGGCGCATTCTCGGTCGCCATGCCACCGCACACCGCCGAGCCGGTCGTCGCGGTCGTGCGAAGCGCGGGCGATGAGCCACCCGAACTGTGGGCGGGCGCGCCGAATGCCTTGCATCGTATCAGCGATCATCATGCCGCGCTGCGGGATGTCCGGTTCGGCAAACAGGAGCCGTTTTATTGGGACGCGCCAGACGGTCTCGCGCTCGATGGCATTCTCATTCGCTCGCCGGACGCGCCGGACGGTCCGCTGCCGACGATTGTCTACGTCCATGGCGGGCCGTACGGGCGGTGGGCAAATGGCTGGAATCTGCGACCCAATAATTGGGGGCAATGGCTCGCGACGCACGGCTACGCAGTGCTGATGCCGAACTGCCGGGGTGGAATGGGCCACGGCAATGCCTTCGCGACGGCGGCGCGCGGCGATGTTGGCGGCGCGGACTACCGGGACATCATGGCGGTGGTGGACGCGGCAATCGCGCGCGGCATCGCGGACCCGGAGCGGCTCGGCATCGGCGGCTGGAGCCAGGGTGGCTTCATGACCGCGTGGGCCGTTACGCAGACGCACCGCTTCAAGGCGGGCGTGATGGGCGCGGGCGTTTCGGACTGGAACATGATGACAATGACGAGCGATATGCCGACCTTCGAGGCCACCCTCGGCGGCGACCGCCCGTGGGACGGCCCCGGCCCGCACAACGCCACCCGCCTCTCACCGATCTCTTATGCGAAGAATGCGAAAACACCGCTCCTCATCCTCCACGGCAAGGAGGATGCCCGCGTACCCGTCACGCAGGCGATTGGCTTCACGCGCGCTTTGCGGGAACAGGATGTGCCAGTGCAATTCGTCACCTATCCGCGCGAGCCGCACGGCATCCGCGAGCGCGCCCACCAGCGCGACATCCTCCGCCGCGTCCGCGCCTGGTACGACCGCTGGCTGAAAGACGAGGAACCAGATTGAAGCGCGGAGAACACAGAGGGGAAGGAAAAGAAGAGATATTTTGCCTCTCTTCTCTGCGTCCTCTATGTTCTCTGTGTTCTCTGCGCTCCGTTGTTTTCGTCATTTGGTTTGGAGGCGCCGGATGGTGAGGGAAGCGGCGGTTGTGGCGGGGCGGGTTGATGCCGATGTGCTCCCAGCCGGGCGGTGGCGGGCGCTGGAGGTGATGGCGGGGGCAGTGCTGCTGAGCATGACGACGTGGTTTTCGGCCTCGGCGGTCGTGCCGCAGGTGCGCGCCGCGTGGGGACTGACGACGAACCAATCGTCGCTGCTGACGATTGCGGTGCAACTCGGCTTTGTCGTGGGCGCCGTGCTCTCCGCCGCGCTGACGCTCGCCGATGTCTTCCCACCCAAATGGGTCTTTTGCATCGCCGCACTTGGGGCCGCAGCGGTCAACGCGGGGATCGTGCTGGCGCACGGGCCGGGCCTCGCCATCCCACTCCGGTTCGCGACGGGCTTCTTCCTCGCCGGGGTCTATCCGGTCGGGCTGAAACTGCTCGCGACCTGGTTCCGGCGCGGGCGGGGCATGGCGCTCGGCGTGATGGTCGGCGCGCTGACGCTCGGCTCCGCGCTGCCTCATTTCGTCAACGGTATCGGCGGGCTGCACTGGCGCGCCGTCATTCTCGCCACCTCGATACTCACCGTCGCGGGCGCGCTGCTTGCCGCCCTGACGATCCACGATGGGCCGTTTCCCTTCTCCCGTGCGCCGTTCGACCCACGGCAGATGCGGCAGGTCTTCACGAATCGAGGCGTCCGGCTTGCCTCGCTCGGCTATTTCGGGCACATGTGGGAACTCTACGCGATGTGGGCGTGGTTTCTCGCCTTCGCGACGGATAGTCTGACCGCGCGCGGCACAACGAACGGCCGCCGGAGCGCCGCGCTCGCCACCTTCGCCGTAATCGGCATCGGCGCGGTCGGCTGCTGGCTCGGCGGCATCCTCGGCGACCGCTGGGGTCGGACGCGCACGACCGCCGCCGCGATGGCGATCTCCGGTGCGTGCGCCCTCGGCATTGGCTTCACCTTCGGCGCGCCCTTCCCACTCCTCGTCGCGGTCGGTCTCGTTTGGGGCATGACGGTCGTCGCGGATTCGGCACAGTTCTCGACAGTAGTCACGGAACTGGCGGATCAGTCGTACGTTGGCACGGCGCTGACGCTGCAACTGGCGGTCGGCTTCACGCTGACGGTTGTGACGATCTGGCTCGTGCCAATCCTGCGCGATCATCTCGGCTGGCGCTGGACGTTCGCCTTCCTCGCCCCTGGCCCACTCGCCGGCCTCCTCGTCATGCTCCATCTGCGCCGCCTGCCCGAAAGCGCTCGGATAGCGCACGGGCAGGGATGAACGGCACAAGGGAGGGCGATTCACGGATCGTCCCGACGCGACACTGGCGCCATCCGTGACGACATACGTGCCGTGAGAAGAGAATCAGAGATCGGGGACGTACGGCCGGAAAAGCGTGACGAGAAAATCCGGGACGAGGTATTCGACGATCTTTTCGAAGGTCTTTTCGTTACGCAACAGACGGCCCGGACGGGTATATTCGACCCATGCCATCGCGCACCAGCCCGTCGCGCGCAGATAGACGAAGGGCATCCGCGTCTCGATGCGCCCAATCAAGTCGCGTCCCGCGTGGTGGTCGCCAACCGCAGTCGCATAGGCAGCGACGAAGGAAGCGCGCTGCGCGTCTGAAAGGACGTAATCCATCTTCCAGAGCGTCGAGGTCGGCGTGAGAAAGTGGCAGAGATCGTATGAGCCATCGTCGAGCATCGGCTTTTCCCAATCCACCAGTTTGGCATGCTCTGCCGACGGATCGCGTACGATGAAGTTGTGCGCCTGCACGTCAGTATGGATGATGACGCGCTCCTCGGGACGGAAACGATCCTGCTGCGTCACCGCCGTCTCCTGGAGCGCGACGAGGACACGTTCAAAGATGCGCGTGACCGTCGGATCGGCGGCGTCCGTCGCGAAGAAGACATCCAGGAATCCCTTCGCCTCCTGCCATGAGCCGGTCAATGGGTCCGGGACGGCGAGGAAACCGGGGTTGCCTTCGGTCGGCACTGTGTGGAGCGCGGCGATGGTGCGCGCGGCGAGCGGCACGTCGGTCGCATAATCGAGCGGCCGACCGGGAAAATACTGCTCGACGAGGAAACCGTAGGGGATCGTCGCGCCGCTGTTATCGAGCAGGAACGGCTCAGGCGCGATACCGGCGGGCCGCAGAAACTCCAGCGCGCGGTACTCATAGCCAATCTGGTCACCCGCGCCGATCTGTGTACCCGTATTGATCCGCGCCACGACCTGCCGCGCGCCATCGGTGACGAGATAATTGAGGTTGTACTCGCCCTGCGCCAGCATCGCAATCGCCAGCGGCGCATCGGGCCGAAAGCCGACCTGCGCGCGACGATCCGCGCGATCCAGATAGGCGAGTACGTGTGGCTGCAATGACGCCGCGAAATCCAACTCTCACCCCCGACCCCTCTCACCTGCCCAAAGTGCGCCCGCTTGGCAGCAATGGAGAGGGGAGCCGCCCTTGGCGCTCGGCCCTTAGTCCTTAGTCCTCTAGAAAGATTCGCGGTGGATCTTCAGCCAATCGGTGGCGGGCGTGATGTTCATTGCGGCGGCGCCGCGTTGGAGTTTCGTGACGATCACGCGGTCGCCCTTACCGAGCGCCGGTTCCACCGTGTCCACCCACGCGGAGGGTGACTCTTCCGAATCCACGAGCCAGACGTTCGGCATCGCGCGATGGACATTGCGCGCCCCCGCCGCCGTCCGAATCGCATCGTGGACTTCTTCGCGCGCATCACCGACCGCGCTCCCTGCTTCATAGGCAATCCAGAGAATCATCGCTCCCCTTATCCTTCCCGCGCATTCCGTCGTCATCGTAAAAGTGCCGACGCAGTATAGCGCGTCCGCACGTCACGCGCGAATGCCATACCGCCAATGACCACGCAGCCAGGTGCCCATACCCATGAACACGATGCCGAGGAGAAGAACAAACTCTGTACTCCTCGCTGACCGCGCGTGACCGGCGCGCGGATTGACGACCGGAACCGCCGTGCCTGTCGGGCCGACCGCATACCCCGGCGGCAGGGCCGGACGCGCGGCGACGGGTGCGCCGGGGAACGAAATGCTCGGCGCACCGGCCGACACGATATTCCCACGCACGGCGGAAACGACCGGCGTGCCGACTGCGGACGGGAATGGCGGCAGAGGGGCGCCGCCGACCGAGTTCGGCGTATTCCCAACCGGCGCGGAGTAACCGGGCGGCGGCGGCGGTGGCAGACCGACCGCGGCCGGTGGCGGCGAGGCTGATGAGGGTGCGGACGTTAAAGGCGGCGACGACGCGGATGATGGGGCGGCAACGCTCGCCGGAATGGGCGCCGCCTGCACCGATACGCGTGCGGGAACGGCGGATGGAGCGACCGTCGCCGGGGTGATGCTCGCCGTTGACGTAGCGCCCACGATAGTGGATGCGGCAGCCACGCTTGCGCCAGGCGTTCCGGGTGAATGTGCGGTCGCCTGCGCAATCGGTGTTGTCGTCGGCGGCGCTTTCGTTGGTACAGGGGTGGGCGTGCAGATGGGGAGAGCAGTCGGGCTGGCTGTCGCAGTCGCCGGTGCCGGTGCGTCGCCGAGCAGGCGACCAATGATTTGCGGCGCGGTGGCGGTCGGCGGCAATGCCGTCGGTGACGGGCCGGGGGTGCCGGTGACGGGTGTTCCCGTCTGGATCGCCGTTGGTGTCGCACACGGGGGCGTTCCGTCCGTTGCCGCGCCAGCCGCACTTCCGGACCCGCCAATCACCGCGATCATGATGCACGCCGTGATGGCGCTCATTATGAGGATGGTCCACCGTCGCACCCGCGTTCTCTCTCCCTGCATACCCACTCCTCGTTGTCCCCGCTACACCCTCGCGCTACACGATGCCCAATGATGCCGGTATTTGTCAAATCGCACAGGCGCTATTCCAAGGGTGCGGCAACGACCGTTGGCGCCTTAAGGGCTAAGATTGGAGACCAGTCACTCCTCAGTCCTCAGTCCTTTCGTCTCCCGGACGAGTTCGATAAAGGCGCGGGCGGCAGCGGGTTGATAGCCATCGCGCCGCCAGAGGAGGCCGATTTGCCGCCCATGGCCGCCTTCCGAGAGGCGGACGACGGCGATCTGCGAGCGAGAGATCGGCGAGAGCGACTGCTCCGGCACGAGCGTGATGCCGAGACCCGCCGCGACCATCGAGCAGATTGTGTCCCAATACGCGCACTCCAGCACAACCTGCGGCTCAAACCCCGCCTGGCGGCAGATGCGGAGCGTCAGATCGCGCACGGCGGAGCCTTCGCTCCAGAGGATGAACGGCTCCTCGCGCAGTTCGGCGGGATTGACCGAATCGCGCCGCGCCAGGCGGTGATCCGGGGCGACCGCGAACGAGAGCAGTTCCTGCCCAAGTGGAAGCGAGCCGAGATAGCCATGCGTCGTTGGCAGCGCGGTGAGGGCGAGGTCCACCTCACGGTGTTCGAGTTGCCGCAGGAGGGTGATTGTCGGCGCTTCGTGCAGTTCGAGGGCGATCCCCGCATGGCGGGCATGGTACGCGACGAGCAGTGGCGGCAACATCGAGGCGCTGAGGGCAGGGAGCGCGCCGAGGCGAAGGCGACCGCGTTCCAGGTTTGCCAGTTCCGCCAACTCGCGCTCGGCCTCGGCGGAGCGGGCGAGCAGCGCGCGGGCATGCGGGAGCAAGTGCTGGCCCGCCTCGGTGAGCGTCACCTGTCCGCGCGTCCGCTCGAAGAGCGTGTTGCCGATCTCCTCTTCCAACTTGCGGATTTGCTGGCTGAGTGAGGGCTGCGCGATGTGCAGCGCCTCCGCCGCGCGTGTGAAATGCTGATGATCCGCCACAGCGACGAAATACGCGAGGTGACGCAGTTCCACACCGCACCTCCGATAGTACCGGCCTATGATCGCTCCGCCGAGTATACGTCGCGGCCAATCCCATGGCTACGATCATGCGCGGCGTGGCAAGCGGGCGCGGACGCGGTACACTGCGAGAAAGAGACTGCCCATCATGGGTTCAGAAGGAGCAACAACGATGCTACTCACCTATCTCGGCCACGCGGGGTTCGCGCTCGAAGCGGACGGCAAGACCGTTCTGATTGACCCGTGGGTAACGGGGAATCCACTCGCGACGGTGAAGGCCGATGACCTCCGCGCCGACACGATCCTTCTCTCTCACGCGCATAACGATCACGGTATTGACGACGCGCAGGCAATCGCCAAGCGGACGGGCGCGACGGTGATCAGCACCTTCGAACTGGGCGAATGGCTCAGCGCGCAGGGCGTCAAGACGAACCACGGCAACCATGGCGGCACGATGGCATTCGACGGCGGCAGCGTGAAGTTGACGCCGGCGTGGCATACCTCCTCGTATCAGACCGGGCCGGGTACCGTTGTCGCGGCGGGCGTCCCGGCGGGGCTGGTGATCCGCTTCGGCGGCATGACGATCTATCACACCGGCGACACCGCGCTCTTCCACGATATGGAACTGATCGGCGAGGCGGGGATTGATCTGATGTGTGTCTGCATCGGCGATCACTTCACGATGGGCCCGGACGACGCGATCCGCGCGGTGCGCTTCGTCCACCCGAAGGCGGTCATCCCGATGCACTACAACACCTTCCCGCCGATCAAGCAGGATGGCGAGGCATTCAAGCGGCAGGCCGAGGCCGGCGTGCCGGGCGTGGTCTGTTATCCGCTCAAGCCAGGTGCGCAGCGCGAATTTGGTGCATAGTGACACGAGCGACAGGGATATGACCATCTTCGGAAGACAGCGACCACCACCGGCAACGTCGCCGAGATTGCTTAGCGTCAGATTACCCCGTTGCGATCAGCGCCGTTGTATCGCCGATATTGGTAATGCTACGTTGGCACCGTACTGAACGGAGATGGCGCCTTTACTTCCCCGCTTCGGACCGATAGAAATGTCAATATCCTGTTCAAGATTCGCGAGCACCTTCAGCAGTCGTTCTATACTGAAACCAGTCACGCGACCGCGAAGAATGTTGCTGAGGTCACTTTGCGCGATACCGGCCTTCGCAGCCGCCTGACGTTGTGGCAGCAACTCGACCGCGTTCCGGATCGCGTGTGCCAACTGAACCTTGACATTGCGTTCCACGGCGTTGGGCAACTCAAGATCAGCAAAGGGATTATTGGTACCATGGATGACGTTCAGATCCTCGTCGTCCACGGTAGCAGGTACGCGATCATGCATGCGTCGGCCTCTTTCTTCTTCCTTCCTCGTCCCAATCCGCGTCTTCATCAATCGCCACGCGGAGCCGTCGCTGGATGCGGGCGATATCGTCGGGGTCGGCCTTGGCGCCCTGCCGGGATTTCTTCATGAAACATGTCAGCACATAGACAGCATGGTGCAACTGCGCGGTATACGCACAGCGGTATGTGTTCGTATCGTACCGTTCGCGGATTTCGAGGACCGTCGCGCCTTTGATGCCTTGAACCTTCTTGAAATCATCAGGCATCTTGCCGTCCTGAACCCTCCCTAACTGGAAGATCACGGCATCCTGCACTGCTTCCGGTAGATCGCGGAATTCCTTGGCGGCTTGTCCAATCCACGATAATGACCGACGATCCGGCATTGTTCGTCTCCATCGCATATGATTTTAGCAGATCCACTAAATGCAAGCAACGTCGTCGGCGACTCCACCGTTGCATTCTCGTTCGGCTAGGCGCAGTAGATGATCTCGCCATCCATGATCGTGTACCCAATGGTCATCTCCGCGATGTCGTCCGGGTCTACGGTGCGGGCATCGGCGTTGAGAACAGTGACATCACCGAGTTTGCCGGGCGTCAGGCTGCCCTTGATTGTCTCCTCAAATGAGGCGTATGCACCCGCCCAGGTGTAGGCCCAGACGGCTTCCTCAAACGTGATCGCCTCTTCGGGGTAGGCTACGTCACCCGCGAAGTCTTTGCGCGTCATCATCGTCTCGATCCCGGCGAGCGGGCTGACAGTGACGACCGGAGCGTCGCTCGATGCCGCCGCGACGATGCCCATGTCCATGAAGGTGCGCATCGCATTCGCATACCGCAACCGCTCCGCGCCGAGGTTTTGCAGATAGACGGGCCGGAAATCGCGCAGGAAGGTCGTGCCGGGAATCGGCACGCAGCCGAGCCGCTTGATCCGGTCGAAGACGGCGGTGTCCGTGATGAACTCGCAGTGCTCGATGCGATGACGGGCATTGGGACGCGGATTGGCGACCATTGCCTCCTCATAGCAATCGAGCAGGAGATCAATTGCCGCGTCGCCAATGGCGTGCGCGCAGCATTGCCAGCCGAGATCATGCGCGCGCTTAAACTTCGTCTTGAAGGCATGCGGCGTCTGCATCCAGAGGCCGACATTCTCCGCCTCACCGACGTACGGTTGGCGCATCCGTGCCGTGCGCCCGCCGATCGAGCCGTCAATGAAGAGTTTGGCGGGGCCAATGCGAAGCCGCACGTCCCCGAAGCCGGTGCGGATGCCGGTTTGCTCCAATCCGTCCAGCATCTCGTCCACCATCATCATCAGATACGTCCGCAAGCCGCCCGCGCCCCGATCATGGAGCGTCTGGTACGCGGTCATCTCTTCCGGTCGGTGGATGCCCGCCTCTCCTACACTCGTGACGCCAACGGCATGATAGAGCGCCGCTGCCTGGTCGAGCGCATCCACGATCTCGTCCGCCGACGGTTGCTGGATGACGTTGTACACAAAGCGCATTGCCGCCTCGCGGAGGATGCCGGTCGGCTCGCCGTGCTCGTCGCGATCAATCACGCCGCCTTCCGGGTCTTGTGTCGTCGCAGTGATGCCCGCACGGTGCAGCGCTTCTGTATTCGCGACCCCAACATGCCCGCATGCTCGCACGACGAAGATCGGATGCTCCGGCGCGGCGAGATCGAGATCGGCACGATTCGGGTGGCGGCGCTCGGCGAAGCGTGCGTCGTCATAGCCACGGGCGCGAATCCACCGATGTGTTGGCTGCGATTCCGCACGCACGCGGAGCCGAGCGACGAGTTGGGCGATGCTGTTCGTCGCTTCCGGACGCGCATTGACCGCTGCCGCAGCGAAGCCGACATTCATCGGATGGCAGTGCGCGTCATTGAAGGCGGCGGTCGCGGTGCGCCCGTGCAAATCAATTACGTCGGTACCGGCGCGCCGCTCCACCAGCGCATCGTCATTCGAGCCGACTGCGGCGACGATGCCATTGCGGATCGCCACCGCCTCCGCGATGGGCCGCGCGGGATCAGACGTAATCAGGTGTCCATTCGTAAGAATGATGTCTCCGGCCACGGATTGCTGCTCCCTTCGTCTATCGTCCGGCGCCACAGCCGGAGGGCGATTGTACCGCATGACACGAACGCGGGGTTCGTGGTATACTTCGCGCATGGAAGAGAACATGAAGGACAAACCGGACGAATACTGGCGAAAGAATCTCACTCCCGAGCAATATCATGTGCTGCGTCAGAAAGGGACCGAACGACCGTTCACCGGGAAGTTCTATCTCAATCACGACAGCGGTATGTATACCTGTGCCGCCTGTGGCACGCCGCTCTTCTCGTCGGACAC
>JBPCPB010000392.1:0-19610 GCA_050999735.1 Thermomicrobiales bacterium
GGGATCGAAGTGCCGCGCGAAGGCTTCGAGGGGACCGGGTGCGGGGAGAACGGGCAAGCGGGTGGTCATGAGACACCTCCTGCCCGCTACCCTCGCACCCGCTCATCCTCTTGTCAACAAACTACCGATAGACGGCGCATTCGCCATCGAGCAGATACGCGATTGTTTCGATGCCGCGATGGTAATGCACCTTCGCCCGCGCGCCCGCCGGCATCGGCAGGACATTCATGCACATTTGCTCCGCGCCGACCGTTTCGGCGGAGATGCCCGCGCCGTACGCGAACCCCTGCTTGCCGACATAGGTCTGGCCGGGCCGAATAACCCGGACGCGGTCTATCGCTGGTGCCGTCATCGTATATTCTCCTTCACATATTCCTCCTGCAGGGCATCGCAGGCTGGTAAATCTTCCTAACGTGATCCGGTACTGGTTGGGAACGCAGGCTGAAGCCTATGCTACCGGGACAGAGATTTTGGCGTGTGCGCTAGATCTATCTACGTACCGTCACAATACATCGTTGCACCGATACCGCTTGATGAAATACCTCGAAGGTCTTATCATTAGAAGTGCTAACAGTTGGGACGCTCAGTGCGGGACAGGGAGTGGATGATGCGTGATATACAGAAGGCGCACATGGCCGAGGCGACGATCTCCGCTCGGCCGGAGGGTGCGACGCGCACCATTGCACCGGAGGGAAAAGTCCCCGGGCGGGCGCCGCGACCGCCGCTGAAGCAGACCTTTCGCGCGCTGCGGAACCCGAACTACCGGCTTTTCTGGTGCGGTCAGGTCATCTCGATGATCGGCACCTGGATGCAACGGATCGGGCAGGCGTGGCTCGTCCTCCGCCTCACCAATTCCCCGCTTGCCCTCGGCATCGTCACTGCGTGCCAGACGCTCCCCGTGCTGCTGCTCGCGCTCTTTGGTGGCGTGATCGCCGACCGCATGCCGAAGCGACGCGTGCTTGTCATTACACAGGGAATAATGCTCGTCCAGGCAAGCGTCCTCGCCCTGCTCACCGCCGGGGGATGGATTCGGCTGATTGATCTCTACATCCTCGCCGCTATTCTCGGTACGGCGAGCGCGCTGGACAATCCAACCCGACAGGCATTCGTTAAGGAGATGGTCGGGCCGGACGATGTGCCGAACGCGGTAGCGCTCAATTCCATCGTCATGAACACAGCCCGGTTGGTCGGCCCCGCGCTCGGCGGCCTGACGATTGCAGCGATTGGCGTGGCCGGTTGCTTCACACTTAACGCGGTCAGTTTCCTCGGCGCGATCGGTGCACTGCTCCTGATGCGCCCCGACCGCTTCTACGAGGTCCTCAGTCCGCCGCGCGGCAAGATGTTCGCCCAGATCGGCGAGGGGCTACGTTATGTCGTGCGGACGCCGGATATCGCGCTCGTCATGCTGCTGATGGGCGTGATCGGCACCTTTGGGTATAACTTCACGGTTCTTTTGCCGCTGATTGCCCAGTATGTGCTCCATGCCGGCCCCATTGGCTTCGGGACGCTCACGTCCGCGATGGCGATCGGTTCGCTGATCGCCGCATTTGGCATCGCCTACAGTGGTCGGGTGACACAGCGGACGCTGCTCACCGGCGCGGCGGGTTTCAGCGTGCTCCTGCTCTGCCTTGCGCTCACCAGCATCTGGGTCGTGACGATTGCGGTCCTCGTCGCGCTCGGTTTGTTCAGCATCGTCTTCACGACGACCGCGAACAGCCGCTTGCAGATTCTCACGCCGCCGCAGTTACGCGGTCGGGTAATGAGCCTCTACACAATGCTCTTCCTCGGCTCAACGCCGATTGGCAGCGTCGTACTCGGTAGCCTCGCGCAGCGTCAGGGCGTGCAAGTCGCGGTGGGCGAAGTCGCGGTCCTGTGCGGCCTCGGTACCATCGGCGGCCTCCTCTATATCCGTCAACATCGCGCATCGTCACCTACGTCCATCAATGAGGCGGAGAGTCACCCGGCGTAGAGAAACGGGGGACGTAGCGCAGAGCGCACAGAGGACACAGAGAGCACAGAGAAGGTTTCCTCTTTCTTATACTCTTTCATGATAAAGCGTGATGCCTCGATAGGGATCGCTTCGTACGGGCGATTCGTGAATCGCCCGTACGCAAGCAGCACCCTTTGTGGCGATATATCTATCGCGAAAGGGTATTATTTCTCTCTGTGTCCTCTGCGCGCTCTGCGCTCTATCCCCGGTTTCGGCGTCACCTTTCAACGAAGGCGCAGCATTCCCAGACCCGTTTGGGTGTGTCGTACCGGTTGATCGTCCGGTGCGCGAGATGGGTGATCCGCCAGCCGGGTGTCAGGAGCGCGCGAATGGATGACTCGTCGAAGAATCGCTTGTAGGGGCGGTTATTCCGGCCATCGGGCGGGACGTGATAGTAGTTCGGCTCGATCTCCTCCCCCTGCAATGCGCCGAAGTTAACGTCGTCTGTCGCATTAACGCGGAAGACGAAGACGCCGCCCGGCCGCAGCACGCGCCGGACCTCATCGAGCAGCGCCCGCGTTGCCTGCCATGAGAAGTAATGGATCGAGAGTGAGGCGACGACGATATCCACCGCCGTGTTCCGCACCGGCAGCGGCGATTGCATATCCGCGACAAAGAAATGCGCGGTGGGAGCATTCGCGATGGCGCGATAAACCGGCTTGCGGATCACATCGAAGGCGAAAACGCGGAATCCCTGCGCGACCATTTCCGCCGCATCCTCGCCGATCCCGCAGCCAAGTTCGAGCGCTGTCTCCCCCGCCGACCGCATCGTGCCCAGGAACGGATCGAGCCACGGATCCGCGCCATGCTGACGGGATATGCTACTTCGGGTAACGGTCATGGTCGTACCCGTCCCGTGGTAATTGCGGCATCGTCCGGGGTATTGCGCACCCGCAGATGCCAGCCCGCCGCCTGCCATGCACCACCCGCGTGCCGGAGCATGCTTCCTTCCTCCACGACCTCAATCGCCAGCGCCGGGTTCCAGTCGCCCTCGCGGGTGAAAAGCGGCACGCCGCCGACCTGCGTGCTGAATACATGCTGCCCATTCGGCGAGCGCGAGCCGCCCGCGTCGTGCACCTCCCTGCTCATACCGCGCTCCGTCATGTCAGATTCTCCAAATTCTTTTCCGCATACGCTGGATCACCATCTCTCGCGGTGGCCGACACGATCCACGCGCATGATACCGCTACTGGCACAGCGCGTGCGTATCCCGGAAACATGCGTTGCAACGTATTGAAGGAGTAGACATCCATGCAAGAGCGACAGAAACCGATCGAAGGAAACCGCGAGAGTGAGGCGACGACCCCGACGCGCACGGGTGATAATGTTCCCACGAGCAATGTCACCCCGCGTGAGGCCAAGACGATGGCCGCCTTACCAATTATCTTCATTATCCTGGCCGTCGTCGTCGCAGTCATCGTCGCGGTCACCCTGTTCGTCCTCAGATAATCGGGAGATTCGGAGTTCGATGTTCGGAGTTCGCAGGAATGGTACCTCGAACATCCACTGGACTGCCCCCTAAGACCAGACCACCGGTGAAGTCAACTTCTCCCGAATCGCGGTAAACTAACCGCACGGAGAGGAGTGCACGAATGCCGGGACGAACCCATTCTCGCGACTTCAAGTTGAGCGTCTATCGGCATCCGCCCAGAGGGCACCCGCAGCGGCGAGAAGCGGCCGCTGGCCGAGTTCGAGGCGGCATGGGCATTGGCGGGAAAAGATTGACTTGCCCACTGGTCTGGTACGAGGAGTTCACTCCAAACTCCAAACTCCGAACTTCCCTCACTATGCTATGCTAGCGTCACCATGAAGAAGGCGATTGCGCTCCTCCGGCAGAATGAATTAATGTTCACGCTCTGCGTGATGGTGGCGCTTGTCATGGTGGGGCTTTCGATGGTCGCACCCATCCTGCCACTCTACGGGCGCACCTTCGGCGTCAACGGCGCGTTGATCGGTCTGATCGTTTCGGCCTATCCCATCGCCCGCCTACTGACGAATACCCCCGCCGGGCGGTTGGCGGATCGTTTCGGTCGCCGCCCCTTCCTGCTCGGCGGGATGTGCTTCACCGTCATCTCAGCGATCATCTGCGGGCTTGCACCGATCTATGCCGTCCTGCTGTTCGGCCGGTTCCTCGAAGGGATCGGCTCGGCGCTCTTCATCACCAGCGCGCAGGCGACGGTCGCGGACATCAGCACGCCGGAGAACCGGGGCAGGCTGATGAGCACCTTCCAAGCCTCGTTCCTGCTTGGCTCGACGGCGGGGCCAACGATCGGCGGGGTGATCGCGGGGGCGGTCGGGGCGCGCGGCGTCTTCTTCGTCTATTCGGGAATGGCCTTCCTCGCCCTCATCTGGGCGTTCTCGCGCCGCCACACGATCCCGACGCCCGCGCGGGAGGAGGCGACGGTGCAGGAGGCGATGACGCGACCGCGTACGTCTCCCTTCGCGGCATGGCGGTATCTCAGCGACATTTCCTTTCTCGCCATCTGCTTGCTGACGCTCGCGCAGTTCTTCACCCGCACCGGCACGCGCACGACTGCACTTCCCCTCCTCGGTGCGGATCGCTACAATCTCGGTGCGGAGGCCATTGGCGGCATCCTGACGCTTGCGACGCTCGGCAACCTCATCTGTATTCCGGTCTCGGGGTGGATGGTGGACAATCTCGGGCGCAAGGCGGCGATTGTGCCAAGTACGATCCTCTCCGGCATCTCCGTTATCTGCTTCATTATCAGCCCGAATATTCTCTGGTTCACCCTCTCCGCCGCGCTCTTTGGCATCAGCACGGGCGTGGCGGGGCCCGCGCCCTCCGCCTATGTCGCGGATTTGGCGCAGGGGCAGGGGATCGGCGCGCGACTCGGCGTCTATCGCTCCTTCGGGGACATCGGCTTCATTCTCGGCCCGATCTGCATGGGTATTGTCTCCGACGCGGCGGGCTACGGCCCCGCGCTCGCTATCAATGCCGCAATGATTATCGTGACAGGCATCTTCTTCGCGATGGTCGCGCGCGAGACGGGCGGCAAGCGGCAGCGCGCCAAAGTCGCCGCTGCGGCGCATGAATCTGTACCGAAGCCCGTTCCCGAAACCGCGCATGGCGATGACTGATCCACGCGCGCCGGTCGCCATCCCACCGCCCGCCGACCCGCGTGAATTGCTCCGCCTCCTGCGGTTACCGCGCGCGGGCATTATTACCGATATTGATGGCACGATCGCCCCGCTCGCGGCGACGCCGGGTGCGGCCCGCGTGGATCAGGATGCACGCCACGCCCTCATGCGCCTCATCCCCCGCCTGACGCTCGTCGCCGCGCTGACCGGCCGCCGCGCCGAGGATGGCGCGAGCCTCGTGGATATCCCCGATCTGCTCGTCGTCGGCAACCACGGTATGGAGGCGCTCGCGGGCAGCACGCTCACTACCGACCCTGACGCCGATTCCTATGCGCCCAATGTCCACCGCGTGATTGAGCGATTACGGCTTTCGCCCTTACCTCCCGGCACGATTCTGGAGGATAAAGGACCGACGGCGAGCGTCCATTACCGTCTCGCGCCGAATCATCCGGAGGCGCGCACCGCCCTGCTCGCCCTGCTCGAACCGCTCGCCCTCGCCGAGGATTTGTGGCTCACCGAGGGGCGCGCGCTGATTGAAATTCGCCCGCCGGTACCGATCAACAAAGGGTATGCGCTTCGCCGCCTCCGCGCGGCATACGCGCTCGACAGCATCGTGATGTTCGGTGATGATCTGACCGATGTGGATGCCTTCGACGCCCTCAGCGCGCTCCGCGCCGCCGGCGAGGTCGCGGGCCTGAGCGTCGGCGTCATCGCGCCAGATGGCACCGCCCCGCCGGAAGTCCTCGCTGCTGTGGATGCCATCGCCACCGGCGTCAGCGGCATCGCCACCTTGCTCACCGCCGTCGCGGATGGATTAGAAGCCTAATCCCGACCGCTGAATCCGGCTGATACACGCTGCTCGGCGCGGCGAAAATATCTGGCCCGGCATTGCTGCCGGGCCAGATAGGGAGGAAGAGAGAAGGGATGTGCGATTAGGGGGCCGTGCTGCTGTTGTTGCTTGTGGGGTATGCTGCCAGCGTCGCGGTAAGGGTCTGCGTGCTGCCGTTGCGATCCACTGTCAGCGTCACCGTGTCACCCGGCTTGAGCGTGCTCAACATGCTGCCGAGGGTCGTCGTGCTATTGAGCGTCGTGCCATTCACCGCGGTAATCACGTCGCCCGCCTGCAAGCCAGCCTGCTCCGCCGGGGTGCCCGGCTCGACCTTGCTGACTGATGCGCCCTTCGTCGTGCTGAGTGCATCCACGCTCACGCCGAGGTAGGAGCGGGAATTCACGATCGTGCCGTTGCCCTTGCTCATCACTGATTGAGCGACTTGCTTCGCGGTGTTGATTGGGATGGCGAAGTTCAAGCCTTGATCGCCTTGCGACGCCAGGCCGAGCGTGTTGAGACCGATCACCTGGCCCTGCGCGTTGACGAGCGGGCCGCCACTTTTGCCGGGGTTGATCGCTGTGTCAGTCTGGATCAGGCCCGCGTAGGTGTCAATCTGCCGGTTGGTCCCGGAAACGATGCCTGCCGTGACGGTGTTCGCGAGCGTCTCAGGGCTGCCAATCGCGACAACGGGCTGGCCCAGTTTGACGGTGTTGGAGTCGCCGAGCGTCGCGATTGCTGGCACCTTGGCGGGGTCAATCTTGACGACCGCGACATCCTGAGATGGATCGCGCCCGACGAGCGTGGCGTCGAGTTGAGTGCCGTCTGCAAGTTTGACACTGAGCGAGGTGGCGCCCTCGACGACATGGTTATTGGTAAGGATGTCACCCTGATCGTCGAAGATCACACCGCTGCCGAGACCGGTCGGTACCGCCGCGTTGCCGCTCGTGCTCGGAGTTGTCGCGTTCCCGCCCGGATTGGAGCCGTTGCCACCCGGGAAACCAGGAATGAGACCCCGCGCGGTGCGGCGCGTGGCCTGCGCCTGCTGATTATTGATGACGGTGACAACGGCGGGATCCACCTGCGCCGCGATCTGCTCGGTGTCAATCCCGCCGCCCGACGTCGCGATGGGCGCGGCAGCGGCGGATGGCCCGTGGCCAACGGAAATGGAAACGGTATGCGTGAGGGTGAGAGTGAGGATGAGCGCAAGGGCCACTGCCCAGCCGAGAAGACGTTTGAGTTGCATTTCGCGATACTCCTGATAAGTCCTATGGTGCCGCATGTGCACCGCTCTTGTTATCAGTATCGCCTGCGAAGCTAAGGTGGCCCTGAATGATCCCTGAAATATGGCTGAATGCGTATCCGCCGTCGTAAAGGCGATGCCCCTCCACCTCAGCCGGTTCTGAGAAACCCTCACCAGGAAGACGCCGAGCGGACATCGCTCGGCGTCTTCCTGCCAGTCTGGCTATTCGATTAATCTTCCGATGAGGAAGCAGAGCCACAGCAGGCCAATTACTCCAGCGATTGCCGCCGATAACCCTGTGGAGTAACCGGCGCGTATCGCGACTCTGTCAGTGAAGACACCGATGAGGATGCAGACCCCGATTGGCATCACTACAGCGAGCGGTGAGATGCTCGCCCGTGCCTTTTTCTCCATCTCGCGCCCTCTCATGTTCTTATTCGTAGCGGAGCGCGTCAATCGGCTTCAGGCTGGCCGCCCGTTGCGCCGGGTAGACCCCGAAGAACAACCCCGTCGCCACCGCGAAGCCCACCGCGATAAAGATGGACTGAATCGAAACCACCGTCTGCTGGTAGAACCGCCCAACGAGGTAGGACGCCAGCACCCCGATTACCACCCCAGTCAGCGCCCCGATCAGACTCATCACCACTGATTCAGTGATGAACTGGGTGAGGATGTCGCGCTTCTTCGCTCCGATCGCCTTGCGGATGCCGATCTCACGCGTCCGCTCGGTGACGCTGACGAGCATGATGTTCATGATACCGATGCCGCCGACGAGCAGGGAGATGGAGGCGATGACGAAGAGGAAGATCTGGTACGTCTTCTGCGTATCTTGCGCGGCCTGCAATTGGTCAGCCTGATTGACGACTTGCCAGTCTGGCTGCCCGGTCTTGGTCCGGTGCTGCGCACCGAGCACGGTATTGACCTCATTGATCGCCTTGCTCACCGTGTTCGGGCTGGTCGCTTTGACGTAGATAGTATCAACAACCTTGCCCGCCCCGACCGGCGCGCCGCCCCGGCCGCCGGTCAACTTCGCCATCGCGGTCGTGATCGGGACGTAAATCTGGTTGTCGAGCGAGCCGAAGCCGTTGCCGCCCTTCGCCTCCATCACCCCGATCACCTTGAAGCTTTGTCCCCGAATGCGGATCGTCTGCCCGGTCGGGTCGGTGTCGCCAAAGAGCGCTGTCGCAATGTTCGCCCCGAGATCAGCGACCGGCTGATTGCCGGTCACATCGGTGTCCGCGATGAAGGAGCCGATGGTCGGATTATACGAGTGAACATCCATAAATTGCGGCCAGACACCAATCGTCGGACCGAAGGTATTCTTGCCGCTGCCGGTGATCTGCCCGCCACCCCGCACCTCCGGCGAGACGGCGCCGCAATCCGGGCATTGGGTCGGATCGGCGAGCGCGGTGGCGTCGGCGAGCGTCAGCGTCTGGGATTGATTGCCGGTTGCGACGCCGGCGGATGCCTGATTCGCGCCCTGGATGGTAATCAGATTGGTGCCATTGCGCTCCAGCGCCGTCAGAGCTTTGGCGACGACGCCATTGCCGTAGGCAAGCAAGGCGATCACCGACGCGACGCCGATGATGATGCCAAGCATTGTTAGGATGGTGCGCGTAACGTTCGCCGAGAGGCTGTGCAGGGAGGACGTGAAGCTTTCGGAAAGCGGCACGCCGCCGCCCTTGCCCATCGTCGGCGGTGTACCGAGCCGCGTGATGCGCGCCGTGTCCGCCGCGAGCGCCTGGTTCGCCTCGGTAATCGTGGGCTGGGAAATCGGTTGGATTGCCTGGGCCATGATGCACTCCTTATACTAATGCGCGGACGGTGGGGAACGGGACAACGACGCGCCGCGCCAGTTCCGTCGCCGCGTTCCGCTGCTGTGCCACCGGCTCGTCCGCGCCGAGGTAGCCATCGCGCACGCGTAGGATGCGGCGCGTATACTCGGCGATGTCCGGCTCGTGCGTCACGAAGACAACCGTGATGCCGAGGTCTTCATTGAGCCGTTGGAAGATCTCCATCACCTCGACCGAACTGCGCGAGTCCAGCGCCCCGGTCGGCTCGTCCGCCAGGATCAGCGACGGGCGCATGACGAGCGCGCGGGCGATGGAGACGCGCTGCTGCTGACCGCCGGAGAGTTCGTTCGGCTTGTGATCCAGCCGGTCGCCTAACCCCACCGATTCGAGTGCGTCCACCGCACGTTGATGCCGCTCCTCGGGCGGGACACCGGCATAGAGCATCGGCAGTTGCACGTTGTCGAGCGCGGTGGTGCGCTTGACGAGGTTGTAGGATTGGAAAACGAAACCAATCTTGCGATTGCGGACGCGCGCCAGTTCATCCTCGTCGAGCGTTGCAACATCCTGATCGTCCAGCAGGTACGCGCCATCGGTTGGCGTATCGAGGCAGCCGATCACATTCATCAGCGTGCTCTTGCCGGAGCCGGACGGCCCCATGATGGCGCAGAACTCGCCATCCGCGATGGTGAAGGTGATGCCTTTGAGCACCTGCAAATCCATCATACCCGTCTGGTACGTCTTGGTAATGTCACGTAACTCGATCGTCATGCTTTCTCTCCACCAATCTGATTTCTCTCCCACGAAGGCAGCGATCGCCCTCCGACAGGATGACAGCATAGGGGTAGCCCCTGAGCGCAGGATGAGTGGCGCGTAAAAAAAGCGGAGGCGTTCGCTTTAGACTTCCTTTGCATTGAGAAAAACCCGACAAAAGCAATACCGATCATGCGGCGAGCATTACCGCCGAGGCGATTGCCAGCGCCGACGCATGAGTCGCGCCGCCCGAGCCGCAGGATTTATGATTGATCCTGCGGTCTCAGGCCATGTCGTAAAGGGGGAACGATGAGCACGACGTATCACTTGGAGCATGTCGGCATCGCGGCAAGCAGCGAGACCTTCGCGGCGACCGTCCGCTTCTATGAGGAGGTCTTTGGCTGGCACCGCATCCGCGAGGAGCCAGATGTCCTCATCTTCGTCAGCGATGGGGCGGGCGGGCGATTCGAAATCTTCGTCAGCAAAGCGCCTCCGCTCGCCCACCCCCATCATCTCGCCTTTGGTGTGTCATGGGAGGCATTCGACGGGCTGGCGGCGCAATTGCGTGCGGCAGGAACGCACATGGACGAGCCATTCGTCAACACCTTCGGCGACCGGATCGTCTTCTTCACCGACCCCGCCGGCAGCCGCGCCCAGATCGTCGGACGCCGCGAACCACTCGCGCGGTAGGAAACCGGAAACTGAAACGAACGGAACCGCAAACTCCGTGTGGGCGTCCTATGGGCGGTATGCACCTTTGCGGTTCATTCGGTTTCACGCTCGGTAGCGGCGATGTCGTCCAGTTGATCGGTGATCCAGCGGACGATGTCTGCCTGCTCGACGGAGGCGCGCAGGGCCGCCGCGCGCCGGAACCGCTCGGCGGTCGGCATCGTCAGGGCGGTGTGCAAGGCGTCCGCCGTACTCGCGACATCGCAGGGCGCGATGGAAATCGCCTGCTCGCCCAGTTGCTCGTGTGCGCCCGCCGTTTCGGAGAGAATCAGCACGCCGCCGCGCTCGTTGAGCAGCGCGCCCTCCTTCGCGACGAGATTCATGCCGTCCGCGAGTGAATTAACGAGCAGCGCGTCGTAAAGCGTTAACGCGGCGAGGGCACGCTCGTAGCTTTCCCCGACGAGCAGGCGGACAGGCCGCCATGTCTCCGTCCCGTGCTTCGTGTTGAGCCGTCCCATGAACGCATAGATATCGTCCAGATATTGCTGGTAGCGTGGCACCGAGAGGCGCGACGGGACGAGTAAGGCGAGGAAGCGCACCTTCCCCAGCCACTCCGGGTAGCGTTCGAGGAAGAGGTCGAACGCTTTGAAGCCACGCAATACATTCTTACTTGGCTCCGCGCGATCCACACGCAAAATCGTCTGCTCGCCGAGATAGTCCTGCAACACGTCAATGTACCGCGCGACCACCGGACTTTGCGCGGTCGCGCGGACGGCGGCGACATCGAGCGAGATCGGATACGGGCGCACTTTGATCGTCCGCCCCTCGTGGCGCAGGCACATCCACTCGTGATCGCCTTTCGTGCCGGGGACATTTTCGACGCAGGTGCGAATGAAGTTGTGACAATGATCGAAGGTCTGGAAGCCGACGATATCATTCGCCATCAGACCGAGGCAGATTTCCCGGCGGATCCGCGCGGGTAGGAAGCGCCAGTAATCCTTGTCCGGCCAGGGAATATGAATGAACTGCTGGATCAGCGCGTGCGGCAGCCGCTCGCGCACCAGCGCCGCCACGAGGTAGAGGTGGTAATCCTGTAACATGACGATCGGTCGCTCGCTCTTCGCCAGTTCGGCGGCGCGATGGATCGTGTTCGCGAAGGTTAAATTCAGGATCGAGTAGCCGACATCCCACGCGCGCCAGACCTGCGCGTCAATATCCGGCTCGCGCGCGACATCCCAGAGGTAGTGCTGCAAAAACCAGAGGATCGTATTGCTGATCTCGTTGTAGGCGAGATCGTAGGTTTCCGGCGGCACTGTCGCGAAGTGGATCTTGAGTGGCGGCTGCCCCGCATCCTCCACCATCACTGGCTCCCCGCCCGCCACGACCGCCTGCTGGCGATCCCCCTCCGTCATCGCGCTCGCTACCCAGATCGGGTCCACGTATTTGCCGAGCGCGCTCATTGCCGTGACGACGCCACCGCTCCCGCGCTTGTGCGTAAATGTGCCGTCATCAGCGCGCGTGAACTCCACCGGGCCACGGTTCGCGGCGATGATCAGCGGGTGCGCGGCGAGCAATGCCGCGTTCGGCAGTCGGTCGGTCGGTTGGTCGGCGGCCATGTGAATGATCCCCTCTATCCGCGACGCGCCGCGTTGCGCGCCTCGCCCCTAGTATACGCGGCGCATGATGTCCGTGGATGACGGAACTGACAGGTGATCGCCGCGAAAGCATGCGGAAAAAGGAGGGGGCTTCCGTATACTAGCTCCGTAGTGCCGGTTCGCTTATGCGCCCATGTAAATATGATTCGCAGTCAATAAATATTCGTCGTTTCTAGTGTGGAAAAGGGGCTTCGCTTTCGTGAGCGTCGTCATGATTGACATGGACGAAACCGTTCGGACCTTTGTCCACGCGCTCGCCGCCTCGCTTGAGCAGTGTTCGGTGACGCTCTACGAACGGGACGGTGACGATCTCGTTCCCCGCGCGCACGCTGGGCTGGGTACGGTGATCGAGCGGGTGCGGATCGATCGTGGCGTGATCGGGCGCGTCTTCCGCACCGCCGCATCCGCGCTCGTGCCGAACACCGAGAAAGAGGCCGACTTCCTCCGCTTCGGAACAAACGTGCAAAGCGAAATGGCGGTGCCGGTCCTCGTGGATGGCGCGGTCTTCGGCGTGGTGGATGTGCAGAGCGCGCAATCGCTCGACCAATTCGACCTGGAACTGCTCGAACTGATAACGCAGCGGATCAGCGCGACGATCCAGCAGGCGGAACGATACGCCAACGCCGAGCGGCGCGCCGCGCGCGCGGAAACATTGCTCGATATCGGCGTCTCGCTCGGCGCGTCGCTCGATCCGGGCGCGGTGGTGGAAGCGGTGCTCGATCAGATCGCCCGACTCGTCCCGTACGAGGGCGCGGCGCTCCTGACGATGACCGAAGGCGGCAGACTCCGGCTTGCCGACGGGCGCGGGCCATTTGCCGTCAATGCCGATCTCTTCGAAGGGATTGAACCGGGCGCATACAGCCTGACCAAGGCAATGACCGAGACGGGCAAGCCCTTTCTGATCAGCGATGTGCCGACGCACTACAATGGCGCCACGCCGCCCGCTTTCGCGTGGCTCGGTTCAGTGATCGTCGCCCCGCTCCGCATCGAGGGGCAACTGATCGGCGCGATCATGGTCGGGGGTACGACCCGCGCCCGCTACACGCCGGACGACGCCGCGATTGTTGCGGAACTGGCACGCCACGCGGCCGTCGCGCTCCGCAACGCCCAAGTGCACGCCACCGTCGCCTACGCCGCGCAAATGGATGCGCTCACCGGCCTCTTCAACCGGGGCGCACTGCTGGAACGGTTGGAGCGCGAACTCGAACGGTCGCGCCGGTATGGGCGGTCACTCGCGGTGATCTTCTTCGACCTCGACCGCTTCAAGAGCATCAATGACACCTACGGCCACCAGTTCGGCGACCGCGTGCTGCGCGATCTGGCGCGCATTGCCACGCAAACGGTGCGCAGTATTGACCTCGTTGGCCGCTACGGCGGCGAGGAGTTCGTCGCTGTCCTGCCGGAGACGGACGGCGCGCAGGCGCTGATCGTCGCCGAGCGGCTGCGCTCGAGTGTTGCCCGCCACCGTCTCGATCTCCCCTCAGGGGAGGAGGTACATGCGACGATCAGCGCGGGCGTCGCCGTCTTCCCGGCAGACGCGACAGCGATGGACACCCTGATCCGCATCGCCGATACCGCCCTCTACGCCGCCAAAGCGGGTGGCCGCAACCGGGTTCAGTACGGACCGGTCAGCGGATAGCAGGCAGCAGAACGCGCGACCGGCGAGGCCGCGCATTCGCTGTAGCATCGGTAGTTCCTGACCAATTCCGACTCAGTTCCCCCGCCGTGCCAGTGCGCGCTACCGACGGATGATCGGCATCGGGGCAGGGGTGCCGACAACTGACCCGCCGCCGCCGGATCGCGACCCTCCGGGAGTGACTGATGGTACGCCCTGAGGCGCCGCACCAGGGCGCGCGGCAGGGATAGGACCAGGCCGAGACGTGGGTATGCCGATCGTCACCGAGGCGGTTGTGCCGCTGATCGCGCTGACTGTCACGGGCACACCGCCGCTATTGGGTACGGTATAGGTCATGCCCGCCGTGAACATCGCGCCGGCATTGCCGTCCGTTCCCACCACCCACGCGGGGTCAGTGCGCGTCGTATCCACCTCATGAATGATGACCGCATTGCCCGCCAACTTCTGGTCGTAGCCGATCAGTCGCCGGAACTCCACCGTCGTAAACTGCGTTGTCGTCCCGGTATGCGGAACGACGGCGAGGTAGTAATTCGTGTTCGTGGCATCGGCTAGTGCGCCGAAGGTGAGCGTCTGCCCCACCCCCGCGTAGGTGAACTTCTGCGTCGCTGAGATCCAGCCGACAGAGTCCTTATCATAGGCGATCTGATGCTGGCCCAGGCAGCCATAGGTCGGATCTGTCGCGTTCGGCAGGCTACAATTGATGTAGGTGTCGCTCATCACGTCCCAGGCATTCTTATATGTGATGCCCGTCGGACCGGCAGAGTGCAGTAAGCCGAAGGCGTGCCCCATCTCATGGGCGAGCACCGTTTGACCGCCGACGTTCCCCTTATACCCATTCAACACGCCCCACGGCGGCATCCACGTTGTCGGCCAGTCCCGGAAAATGCCGTTAATCGTCAGTTGCTGCCCCTCGCCCCCATAGGCACAGCAGCCGAGGTCATCGTTGAATATCAGATTGAGCCCTTTGAAGGGTGTCACATCCAGCGTATTGGGAACGAGGTGCGTGCAATCCTGCGCGAGATTCGTGAATTGTGTCTCGGTGAGACCGGCCTTCGGGTCTGTGGGAGTATAGTAGGACATCGCGTGCGGCAGAATAAACCAGCCAACAGTCGTGGTGCCATTCAGATTGATCTTGCCGAACGAAGCCTGCGAGAAGAAATCGCCCAAGCCCGGAGCGGCGCTGCCCATTAATCCATCCATGTACGCGGGGGTGATTGGCTCGGTCGTCGCTTCGTCCGAAAACTTGCAAAGGACATTGAGAAATGGTTGCGGCCCGGCGGTTACGGCCTGCCGCGTGACCGTGGCCGACGGCTTTGTCTCGGCCTTGATTGTCTGGACGGTGATCGCGGTTGACCCGTCCAACTGCGTCGTCGGTGCGCCCGTCACGGTCACGCGCTGCCGATTCAGAGCGATTGTTCCACCTGCCGCCTGCAGTGTGCTGCCGCTGAGTCGAATTTCCGTCGTCCGGCCCGTGTCATCGGTCAGGCGATAGGTAACGTGCGGCGGGAGCGCGGAGCCGGGCGGCGGATCACCGAAAATGACACTGAATACGCCCGTGAGCGTTCCCTGCCCGGGCGCCGCACCGACCTGCAGACCACTGCCGAGCAGGAGGCCCACCGTCGCCACGGTAATGATCCATCGCCGCATGGCCGATAGCCGACCCGAACCTCCACACATTCCATGCTGTCGCCAGGACATGATCGCTTCCCCTCCATTGTGATTGTGCGTCAATTTCCCCACGACCGCATTCTATCTGTATTCGACGCGAATTGCTACGGAACGCGTGCAAATTCACTTCTTCATTAGGAATATTGGGGCGGTAGAATATTGAAGGTCGCTGATGCCGTAACGACGCGATGTATTGACTTTCTTCCCATCGGCCTCTACACTCGATCATAGCATCAGGAGAGATGCCACGGCACTCAGCACGAGAGGCACACGATGGGCAATTGGTTGCTCGACATCATCAGCAACACGGGAGACCGGCGGAAGCCGCGCGTCGTGTTTGCCGATGGCGGCAATGTGCCCATCTGGATCGTGCCACCCCATTAACTCTTCTCCGTAGCGCACGAACCCGGACCTGTGGGCACATCGAGGCTCACGGGATTTTTGCGCCTGCCCGTTGAGCGCCCGCCCCCACTCATTGAGGCGCTCGTAAAAGGGAGTTTTTTTCTATGCAGGTCTGTTGTGTAGCATCACATTCGACATTGGGTCGTGCAGGCTTTCCCGCCTGTGAATTCAGTAGCGTAGGCTTCAGCCTGCGTCCACGTCTCACAGAACGCAGGCTGCAGCCTACGCTACCAGAAAGGGCACACATCAATGGCACAATTAGTCGCTGAAACCGAAGCGCATCGTCTTCCGGTCACGACGCCGGCGAGCGAAGATACGGTATCGCTTGTCAAGCCTTGAAGCGACCGTCTCCGGCATTTCCTTCATGCTGCCAGTGGCTGAACATGCCGCTGCGCATACTCCGGATCGAAATCTTCCTCGTTGCGCACGACCGCCCATGCAATGTGCAGCAGCTTGCGCGCCGCAGCACAGCGCGCCACCTTCGCTGGCTTGCCTGCGGCGCGCAAGCGCTGATAGAAAGCCTTGATGACGGGATTGTGCTGCGCGGCACTCAACGTCGCGAGATACAGCGCTGTGCGCAGTCGTCCGTTCCCGGTATGGCCGATGCGCGGACGACCGCGCACACTGGTGCCGGATTCGTACGGGTTCGGGGCCAATCCGGCGTATGCGACGGCCGCTTCCGGTGTCGAACAGATCGTGAAGTT
The DNA here is from genome assembly GCA_050999735.1 of Thermomicrobiales bacterium. GTDB lineage: Bacteria > Chloroflexota > Chloroflexia > Thermomicrobiales > JALYUS01 > JALYUS01. The sequence continues at coordinate 16,436 of JBPCPB010000392.1, forward strand.
GAGCGTCGTGACGAGCAGCCAGGCTGCCGTGATCAATCCGACGCCTTTGATGCTTTGTAGGCGGGCCGCTGAGGCAGCCCAGGCAGCATCGGCAGCGAGCGCCTCACTCACCTCAGCGTCGAGCGCCCTGATCTGCTGCCCCAGCGTTTCGATCAGTGCCTCCATGCGTGCCTTGACCGAAGCGACAATGAGGGGAGCGAACAGCAAGGCGTGCAACTGATTCATGAGCTGCCGCTGCACATCGAGGAGGGCATCACGCTGGGCGAGGCGCTGCTGGACCTCGTAATAGACGGCGGGGGGCGGTGTCCAGAGCGCGGGTTGGAGCAACGCCGCCAAGTGAGCGAGCGTCTGTGCGTCAATGGCGTCGGTCTTGGCGCGCTTGAGCAGTGCTTTGGCGAAATGATGTGCCTGGGCCGGATTGATGACGCTCACCCGGTAGCCTGTGTGGACCAGCATTGTGGCCAAGGCGATCCAGTACGAGCCGGTTGCTTCCATCACGACATGGGTCTCTGCAGGCGTACAGCCGGTCTGGCCAAGTCGCTCATGCAGGGCGGCAAACCCGTGCGGCGATTGCGCGAGGGTGATCGGGCGACTGACCGCCTCGCCAGGCCGGAGGCAAGCGGCAGCAAGGGTTTTCGCGGCGATATCGATCCCGACGAAGAGGGTGGACGATGCAGCGGTCATAGCAGGCTCCTTTCCACGCAGCCAAAGACGATCGCGATTCCGTGGGCGGCCGTGACGTGCGCTCGTGATACGTGGTCGAAGCCACACGATACGGTTCACGTTCTGGCCGACCCGGGATGACGGGGGACAATCTTCGCTACGCGGTTGGTGCCGCAGCTGTCACCACGTCCTCACCATCACCCAGGAATCGGACCTCCTCACTATACGAGCTGTCGTCGTTGACCGGATCTGCAAGCAGTTCGGTGGCGTGCTGCGCTGGCCATGGCAGCCCGCGAAAGAACCCGTCCACGCGCTGACGAACATCTCATTTACGATCGGCAAGGGCGAAATCTTCGGCCTGCTCGGCGGGAATGGGAGCGGCAAGAGCACGATCATCCGCGTCCTCAGCACGCTCATTCTCCCCGACGCGGGGCGCGCGACCGTCTTCGGGCACGATGTCGTGCGGGATGATCGGGCAGTGAAGTACCTCATCAACCGCGTCTCGGTGGAGGCGAGTTTCTTCAAGAAACTCTCGCCACTGGAGAACTTGCTCTACGCCTGCCGTCTCTACGGCCGAGGGGCGGAGGCGCGGCGCGACATCCTGCGCACGCTCGACCTGCTCGGCATCACCGAGGCGCAGGCGAAGCGGCCTCTGGAGACGATGAGCCGGGGCATGCAGCAGAAGGTCGCCATCGCGCGGGCGCTGCTCACCGCTCCGGTGCTCCTCCTGCTCGATGAGCCGACGACCGGCCTCGATCCGCGTTCAAAACAGGAGGTACAGCACTTCGTCCGCGCCGTCCGGGACAGCCATGACGCAACCGTCCTCCTCTGCACGCACGACATGGAGGAGGCCGAGGCGCTGACGGATCGCATCGCCGTCGTGGACCAGGGCCGCATCGTCGCCCTCGGCACGAGCGCGCAACTAAAGACCCGCCTGCGCCAGGAAGGGCACGACAACCCGACGATGGAAGACGTCTTCATGGACCTCACCGGCAAATCGCTCAAGGACGATACCGAAAAGCGCCACAATGAGGAAACCGGGGAGAAGCGCAGAGGACGCAGAGGACACGGAGGAGAGATGAGAGACAGAAACATAGGAATCAATTTTTCCCTCTCCGCGCCCTCTGCGCCCTCTGTGCTCTCTGCGTTGATCCGGTTTCGGCATCGGGGTTTATGACAAAGGAGTATCATGGCATCCACGCTTGACACACGATCATTACCGCCCGTGCCCACGCCGCCGACGAGCATCTTCGTGCGCGAGGGGCGGGGGGCGCACGCGTTTGTGGCGCGGAATATCCACCTCGTTCGCCGGTATTGGGGGTGGGAGATCGCCTTCTTCGTCTTCACCGTGGCGAACTCGCTCTCGATTATGTACATCGGCAAGGCGCAGCAGACGGTCAATAGCCCAGAGGCAACCCAGCGGCTGATCCTCTACCTCGGCATCGGCACGCTCGTTTGGAGTTACCTGCGCGCCGTCTTTGACAGCATCTCAGAGATGATCGCCTGGGAACGGTGGGAAGGAACGATCGAGTACACGATGATGGCCCCGGTATCGCGGCTCACGCACCTGCTCGGCACGGCGCTTTTCAGCATCGTCTACGGTGTCGTCCGCACGGGCATTCTGCTCGTCATCCTCTCATCGTTCTTCCGTGTGGATTTGTCGCATGTCAATGTGACTGCGGCGGCAATCGTGCTGCTCATTGGGTCACTCTCATTCGTCGGCGTCGGGATGGTGGCGGCGATTCTCCCACTCCTCTTTCCCGAACGCGGCGCGGAGATGACCTTCGTGATCAGTGGCATCCTGCTGCTCGTCTCCGGCGTTTACTATCCGGTCAGCGTCCTGCCGGGCTGGATGCAGCCGCTGGCGACGGTCTCCCCCGCGACGTATGTACTACGCGGCATGCGCGCGGCAATTCTGGATGGGCAGGGCGTGACGCACCTCGGCGGGACGCTCGTGCCGCTCCTGTTAATCGGGCTGCTTTCCATCCCCATCGGCATGTGGGTCTTCGGCATCGTCGAGCGGTATGCCAAGCGAACGGGGAAGTTGAAGCGAAGCGGATAGAACGAACGTCACCCTTGCGACCCGCAACGAACCCGGCTACGATGCGCGCGACATCAACGAACGAAACGGGTGCATCGCGGGAGGATAAGCGAATGGCAGAGCACGACAATGAATCGGCGCCGAAAGTCGAGGACCACGACGGAGTTTCCTGCATTCGGGGCAGCGAAAACGTCCGCAATTGGAACAACATCAACTACGCGCTCGGCCGCTCCGGCAAGAACACGAAGGCGGAACATCGCTCGATGAATGTCGCCACCGTGCCGCCCGGCGGCGTCGCCTACGCCCATATTCACGATGGCTTCGAGGTGATGCTCTATATTCTGCACGGTCACGTCCGCCACGAATATGGCGAGGGGTGCAAGAAGGTGATCGAGAACAAGGCGGGCGACTTCATCTTTATCGAGCCGGGCGTCCCGCACGAAGTCTTCAACATGAGCGATACCGAGCCGA
>JBPCPB010000404.1:0-8077 GCA_050999735.1 Thermomicrobiales bacterium
CCCCTACGATGTATCGCGCGATTGCTATCGTGAAAGAGTATGAATGGTGAAGAACGAGCGCCCGGATCAAGACTCCTTAGTCCTTCCCTCTCTTGCGATCATCATCGCGGCGCGCAATGAGGCGCACCGGATTGCGGCGGTTTTGGCACATTACCGGACGCTCGCGCCGGATGCCGAACTGATCGTTGCGGATGGGGCGAGCAGGGACGCGACCGCACGAGAGGCATTGCCGTACGCGCGCATCGTGACGGGTAAGGGGTCGCTCGGCGCGAACGAGAATCTCGCGGCGGCGGAAGCGACAGCGGACGTGTTGCTTTTTGTCCATGCGGACACGCACCTCGCGGACGTGGCGATTATCCAGCAAACGATGACCGACACGCGCGTTGTCGGCGGCGCGTACCGGTTGCGGTTCGACGATGATGCGCGCGTCTACCAGGTGATGGCGCGGCGGGCGGACCAGCGCTCGCTCGCCGGGGCGTACACGGGCGATCAGGGCATCTTCGTGCGGCGGTCGGTGTTCGCGCAATTGGGCGGCTTCCCGACCTGGCCGTTGATGGAGGATGTCGCCTTCTCGGAGCGGCTGCGTGGCGAAGGAAGCGTTGTCCTGCTCGATGCGGAGGCGATCACCTCGACGCGGCGGCACAAGGCGCAGGGGCCCTATCGTCTGATCGGCCGAGTGATGCTGATCCGGCTCCTCTATCGCTTCGGCGCCTCGCCCGCGTTCCTCGCACGGCTCTGGCGGCGCGGCGGCGATGTTGTCCCGGATCGCCTGCCAAAAGCGATCCCAACGATGCGCGAGCGGGAAGTGACCTGATTCCTGGCTTGCCAGAGAACGCAAAGCCGTTTACGTGCGTCGTGTTCTCCCGCGCCAGCCGAGCATCGCCAGCGCGATCCCTGCAATAGCGAGAAGAGCGAGCAGAATTTCTCCCGCACGCACGAGGGCAATCGGCACGCGGTGCGTCTCCGTTGTGACGGTTGCGCTACCGGACGGCACGGCGCGCGCAGTGGGCGGAGGCGGCTGGGCATTCGCGACAATCGTCGGCGTCGCGGGGAATGCGATGGTACTCGCGGCAAACGATCCGATCGTCGGCGTAAAAGGTGGCAGCGCGACGGTCCCACCTGCCACCGTTGGCGCGATGACCGCCGCGCCAATGGCGGGCGCGCCGGGACGCTGCGCGGACGAGGCAGCGCTTGCCGCTGCGGGCGCATTTGCCGCCGCTGCGCGGGGGGCGGTGGCCACTGCTCCCGCTACCCCCGATACGGTTGTCCCGGCCACCCCTGCCGCAGCTGTTGCGGCGGGCGCGGCGGCGACAGTGACGCGCGCAATCGTCGCGCCCGATGTGATGGTGCCGGGCGCTGTCGTTCCCTGCCTTTTCGTACTGAAGCCGCCCGTGGCAAGATCCCCGGCGACGAGTGCAATGCACAGCACAGCGGCGACCGCGCTCGCGGCAGAAACGGCGGGAAAGAGGCGCGTGACCCACGCCGCGCGCGCCGGACGGATCGCGGCGCCCTGCTCCGGCGTGAGGATAAACGTGCGGTGCGGTGCGGGCTGTGGCAGTCCGCGCAAGAGCGCAACAGTGGCGCGGAGGTTGGTGGCACGCGCGCGCGCGGCGGGATCGGCGGCAATTGCCGCGTCCACGGCAGCGCGCTCGGCGGGCGACACCCGCCCATCGAGCCACGCCGAAAGCAATTCATCATCTACGGGCGGGGGCATGCCCCCGGCTGGTATCGTCATCGTACAAACCTCGTACCGTTTTCTCCCCGCACCGTGACTCCTAACCAATCAACGCACCGGCCCATTATTCACGGGCCGTCAGCAAAGGAACGGCGATACTCCGCGAATTGTTCCTGCTCGCATACCACCGCGCGCAACGCGGAGCGCGCCCGGCTCAGTCGCGATTTCACGGTCCCGAGCGCCACGCCCATAATCTCCGCCGCTTCTTCATACGCGTATCCTTGCACATCGCAGAGCACGACAGCCAACCGCTGGTCGTCCGGAAGACGCGCCAACGCACCTTCGAGCAACCGTCCCAGTTCCACCTGTATCGCATGCCCAACGGGGTCATCCGACGCGGCGATGCTGCTCCATTGCGGCTCAACCTCGAACATCTGGTTATCGAGGGAATCGGCGGCGCGGCGGGTAGTGGAACGGAGCATGTCGTAGCAGCGGTTCGTGACGATGCGCATCAGCCAGGCGCGGAAGGAGCCGCCCCGGAAGGTCGCTAGCGCGCGGTATGCCTGGATAAAGGCGTCCTGTGTCGCGTCCTCCGCCAGTTCGGGCCGCCGCATCAGCCGGAGCGCGACCGCGTACGCCTGCCGCTCGTAGGTACGCACGAGGCGATTGTAGGCATCGAGGTCGCCATGTTGCGCGGCACGGACGAGCGCCTCGTCATCGCCGGTCGCGGGCGCATCCTCACGCGGCGTGGTCGGTCGGATACGACGCCAGGACATGCGATCCCGTGCCTACACGCGCGCCGTGTGGCGATACGCCCAGTATGCCGTCCGCCAGTCCATCCTCATCGCCCCTGCTCCCTTCTCACCCACGCACTCCTTCGCGGCGGCAAGTATCGCACGGCCTGAAATGACGGAGCAATGCGGCAGCGGCCTGCGGCAGCGCGTATGCGTTCAGGAAAGATCCTAACCCCCCAGCTCCCTTCCCTCCGAGGGAAGGGAGCTGGGGGGTTGGGAATTATCCGGCGACACGCGCTCCGCCCCGTCCCACAAGTGGACGACGAGCACATTCGTCATCAGGGAGAAGGGAAGCGGCGCCAGGCGCTCGAAAAGCCCTGCCGGCCTACTGCCACTTCGCGCTGGATCATCCCGGCCACTACCAGGTGATGTTCCAGGTTGATCCAATTGTCCATGACTTCGCGCGCTCCCCCGCACGAGCGGCGCTGGACGCGCTGGTTGGTGCGGTCGCACGCTGCCTGGACGCAGGAGTGGCGCGCCCCCACGACGATCCCTTCCGGCTCGCGACCCTGGTTTGGGTGACGATGCATGGGCTGGCGCTGGCGCGGATCGGCCGACCCTGGTTTCCCTGGCCATCCCTCGATGCGATGGTGGACGAAGCCGTCGGGCATCTGGTGGGTCTTGACAGGGCGGGAGACACGGTCGGCTAGCGGGCGCTCGCCGATTTTTGGTTCCCGGTTTCTCACAAACTGTTTACGTTTACTTCGCCGCTCTTTTCCGGCATGATAGAGTTTGTGTATCAACGGTTGGGGCCGATGGAAACAATCATTGGGAAGGAGTAACGGTATGCAACGACCGTTTCGTGGCTGGCCCGCGCTGCTCGTCTTCGGCGTGCTGCTCGCGCTGGTAACGATCGCGCCACAGGCAGTCGGCGCGTCCGGGCTGCAGGTGCAGTTTAGTAACGCGAATGGACAAAAGACGCTGGTCCTTGTGGGCAATGGCTTCGCCCCTGGCGAGAAAGTGACGATCTCCGGGTTCACGGCTGACAACCAAACTGCCTCTTTCCCGGACACGACAGCGGATGCGATCGGTGGGTTCTCGACGCAGATCCCCTATCAGTCATCAGTCTACCGGGTCAAGGTGAGCGGGCAACTGACGGGGATTACCGTGCTGGCCGATGTCGGGGCAGTCGCGGGTACGCCGCCGGGCTTCCTCCCAGCGTATCCACGTCTTGGGCCGTGTTATTACTTCGACACTGGCTACTACTACAACTCCTGCCCGAGCGCCGGCTTCTTTGGGCCTGGGTATGCGTATAATCCCGGCGTCGTCATCAACCCTGCTCCGGCTCCCGTGCCGGTACCGGCGCCCGCGCCCGTGCCCGTGCCTGCTCCGGCTTCCGGCACTGGTACGGCAACGGCGGGGCAACCCGTGACGTTCTCCGTCGGTGGTTTCACGCCGAATGAGACGGTCTCCGCGTCAGTCACCGCACCGGACGCGAGCGTGGCTCAGATTGGCTCCGCACAGGCGGCTGCGGATGGCACCGTGACGATTTCCCTCACCTTCCCAGCCGCCGGGAACTGGCAGATCACCGCGCACGGCCAGAGTTCGAGCAAGGATGTCGTGACCCGCTACACCGTTTCCTAACGCGCGTCACACCGTTTCTCCCATGCACCGCTCGCACAGAGCGGTGCTTTTTTGTCATGGCGGCGCCGCCGATCCGGTAGCGTAGGCTTCAGCCTGCGGATCAGGGACGCAGGCTGAAGCTACGCTACCAATCACGCGGGCTTTCCAGGCTCTGTACTGTCCGCATATGCAATGTATTGGTAATATTGACCAGTCTCTGCTACACTCTTATGACAAACTGGGGGTTTGTACGACACGAGTAGGGGAGTGGCATCATGCGCCAGCAGCACATGCACGGACGGTTCATCTTTTTCAGTCTTGGCGTCGCCATCGCGCTCGTCATCGCCATGACGACATGGGTCGCCGCGGATACGACGCCGACGCCAGCCGGGGTGAATACGCCGGTTACGTTCACCGGGGCCGGCTTCGCGCCGAATGAAATCCTCTCAGTCTGGGAAACCGACTCGGGTGGCGTCTCAACTGTACTTACTCCTACGCAGTCAGATGGGACTGGTGGCTTCACAACGACCGTTTCGTTCCCATCCGCAGGCCTGTGGACGGTAACCGCACACAGTCTCAATAACGATAAGGAATTCGTCGGTAACTATACAGTCGGCTCTGGATCGGGGACGACGACCACTCCGGTTCCGGGAGCGCCCGTTACCTCGCCATCAGCTGTTACCTCGCCGTCAAGTGGCGCCACAGCCACCGGGGCGCAAGTTGGGATCGGCGCTCCCGTCACCTTCTCCGGTACCGGATTCACGGCGAATGAGGCTATTTCCGTCTGGGAGACCGGGCCGGACAGTAAGGTGACGGCGCTACCCACCGTCCATGCGGACAATAATGGCGCGTTCACGACTTCGGTCTCGTTTCCGTCCGCAGGGCAATGGCAAGTGACGGCGCAGGGCGTCGCGAGTAGCCACCAGGTTATTACTCCATTCGCTGTTGGCACGGCGGGGAGCGCATCGTCGCCTGTCACGAACGGGCCAGCCACTGGAGTGCCGCCCGTTACCTCCACGGGAACAGTTGGCGGCTCCGGTTTCAATGGGACAGCCGCGAACATCGGGACGGCGGTCTCCTTCTCAGGGAGTGGCTTCACGGCGAACGAGGCTATTTCGGTCTGGGAAACGCCGCCAGATAACAGCCCCGTGACGGCACTCCCCAGCGTCCAGGCGGATACTACAGGTGCGTTCACGGACTCAGTAACCTTTCCGAGCGCGGGCAACTGGCAAGTCACCGCACAGGGGCATGCCTCAGCGCACCAGGTAATTGGCCGCTACGCAGTCACGGATCCGTCATCAACGACATCCGCACCGTCAACCGCCAGCGCAACCGCGACGACAACGCCCGTTTCCAGTTCCACGTTCACCTCACCGTTCACGGATGTGCCGGTGAAGGCGACGGCTGGTACGGAGGTCACCTATACCGCGACGGGATTTAACGCGGGTGAAATGGTTACTGCCTGGATCACCCCGCCCGATGGGTCGGCCGTTACGCCCCTGCCCTCAGTCCAGGCATCATCCACGGGACGGGCGACCGTCTCGACTCCCTTCGGGACTGCGGGTTTGTGGCAAATCACGCTGCATGGGCGAGATTCCGGGCACCAGGTAGTCGGGAAGTATCAGGTATCAGCGAGCTGAGAGGGGAAAGTACCAAGCCGAAAGTAACAAGAGGCTGGGTGAAACCTTCTTGCTAAAAAGACCTCTCTGTGCTTGATCCTCTTCGTGTCTTCGTGGTTCAAGAATCTTCGTAGAGTATGACGACTTCCTGCGCGAGGCGGCGGAGAGCGGCGATCAGTTGCGGCGGTGATTCCACGACGACTGCCGCGCCGAGGGGGATGAGGCGCATGGCGAAGTAGGCGATATCTGACTCCGGAATGTCCGTATCTATCACGCCACCCACTTCGGTGACGGCGATTTCCCCGAACTCCGTGCCGGGATCAAACCGCTTCAATCCTTCGGGGGAGATTCTCGCCCGCAGGCGTACGGGGTCCGGCGCGGCGCGTTCCCGCGTTTGGAGCCATGTGCGGAGCGTCAGATCATGCGGGGGCGCCCGCCCTTCCAGTCGCTCCACCGCGATGAAGCGGTCTGCACGCAAGGAGACATTCTCGGTGCGCCGGTCATCGTAGCAGGCGCAGTACCAGTAGCCATTGGCAGCGTAGAGCCCGAACGGGTAAATCACTCGTTCTCGTTTCCCCGAGCGCGACTCATAGACGATCCGCAGATGCACCCCGTCGAGCGCCGCGCGCAGGAGATCAGGCAGCAGCGGCGCTTCATAGCGGCGCTCGGTCCCCGTCACCGCGACATACCGCCGGATACGGTCAATCTCTTGCACGGCATCAGGCGGTAGGGCAGCGCGCAATTTCGTCATTGCTGAGAGGCCTTGCGCCGCGAGCGGCGACTGCGCGTACCGCAGGAACGCCTCGTACGAGATCACGATGCCGATGACCTCGTCCACCGCGAGCGTGAGCGGCAACTGCCGGGCGCGCCGGACGAGCGTGTAGCCACCGCCCGGCCCCGGCGTCGCCGTCAGTGGCACCCCCATCGCGGAGAGATCGTGCAGATCGCGCAACATCGTCCGCCGCGAGACGCCAAACTCGCCCGCCAACTCCTGCACCGTGAAACGCGGCTTCCGTTGTACCGTGATGAGCAATTCCAGCAAGCGGGCAGTACGAGGCATGACACGCTCCAATAAGTGACGGATTCTGTCACTATTCTACGATACATTTGGATACGGAGAGCGGCGCGGTGAATGGCACCGTGTCGGATTGAATACGGTAGACGACATTGTAGTAAATGCGCGGCAGAGCGAGGTGACCACATGAAGGTGCTCTTTGTGGCTGGGTTCGGGCCCATTGTCAATAATCAAGCGGCGAGCACCGCGTTGTACCTGGAGACACTAGGGTTGCCGCTGGAAAGCGATCCTGATGGTTATCTCCATACCGAGAACCTGACAGGCGTCAAGACCTTCGCCCTCTGGCCCCTGTCGCAGGCGGCGCGGTCCTGTTTCGGCTCGGATACGTGGCCGGAACACCTGCCCATCCCGCAGGCGTGGTGCGAGTTCGACGTAGACGATGTTCAGGCCGCGACCGAAGAGTTGACGGCACGCGGCTATACCGTGCTCGTCGGGGCGCAGCGAGAGCCGTGGGGTCAGATCGTCACACGCTTACTCGGGCCGGAGGGGCTTCTGCTCGGCCTCACGTTTACGCCGTCGATGCGCGACGATGCGAAGGAACAAGCATAGACTCTTTCATGATGATCTGTTTTGCAGGTAGGGGCGCACAGCCGTGCGCCCACTCGTTATGCGCGTCCCACACGAATGCAGCGGGAAAGCGGGCGCATGGCTGCGCGCCTCTACCAATACGGCGATGTCACAGCGAACGATCACAACACGACTATTGTAAAGAGTATTACATTTGATTTGTTACTCGCGCTAGACCTAACGCGAGCGCCCCGACCGTTGTGGCCGGGGCGTTTCGCTTGGCTATGTTGCGATGATTAGAAACGGCGGCTGGATGGTGTGTAGTCGCTGTACTCTTCCATGCCGCTGACATCGCCCCAGTCCTCGGCAACGGCGCCTTCGGCGCCACCCTCGACCGTGACGTTGCGGGCCGCCGGGCCTTTCTGGGTGTCAATCGTATCGAGCGCGACGCGATCACCCTCGCGCAGCGTGCCGCCGCGGATATGATCGCGGTGGACGAACACGTCCTGCCCGCCATCAAGAGTGATAAAACCATAGCCCTTCTCCGGGGAGAAGCGCCGGACCACGCCCTTCAGGCCCGCCTCACGATTGCTGGCGATGCCCTCGCGCATGACATTCGACGCCGCCGCGCCGCGCGGCGTCATCATCTCTTCGAAGGCAACTTTGTCGCCCTCGGTCAAGACGCCGTCGAACGGTTCGCGCACTTCGCGCCGATGGACAAAAAGATCGGCGCCACCATCGTCCTGCGTGATGAAGCCGAAGCCCTTCGTCGGGTTGAACCACTTGACTGTACCTGTGCCCATGCCGTGCATTTCCTCCTGGCGCGCGAACCGTCTCCGCACCC
>JBPCPB010000458.1:0-11525 GCA_050999735.1 Thermomicrobiales bacterium
TCCGCGCTCGTGGCATAACTCCGCGTCAAGCGGACGGGCATCTGTGCCGTGATGGTCGCCTCGTGTGCGAGGGGATCGGTTGCGAGCCAGTCCGTCCAGCGCGATTGAAACCGCTCGTAGTTCGCGATATCCGAACGATACCGGCCATCGGAGGCCGATTCGAAGTGATAGAGGACGCTCTCCGCTTCATACCAGACGGCGCCGCCCTCCTTGCGCATTCGGCAGCAGAAATCGAGGTCCTCGAAGCCGTTGATGTATCCCTCATCGAACCCGCCTGAGGCGAGAAACCGCGCTCGCTCGACCATCAGGCATGCGCCGGTCACCGCCGGTACGGCGCGCGACGCACGGGCCGCGCCGTCCGCTCGTTCGCCATAGAACAACTGGACCGGCTCGTGCCGGGCGTTGAAGCCGAGGCCCGCATGCTGAACGGTGTCGTCCGGAAAGAGCAGCCGCGCGCCGGCGATGGCAGGAGTATGCGGGCCAGTCATCGCCCCAGCGAGAGCGGTGAGCCAGCCGGGTTGCGGCACGGTGTCATTATTGAGGAATACCAGATACTCGCCCCGCGCGGCGGCGGCCCCTTGATTGCAGGCATGCGCGAAGCCCATATTCCGTTCATTGTTGACACCGCGGAACGGCGTGCCGAGCGTCGCGAGGAATGCCGCTGTCCCGTCCTGACTGCCATTATCAACGAGGATCACTTCAGTCTCGTCCCAACGGTCCGCGACCGCTGTCAGGGCACGGACACAGATTGTCGTGAAGAGCACGCGATTGAACAGTGGGATAATGATGCTGAATCGGGGCACGCGCGATATGGGCATACGAATGCTTCTTTCCCTTATTGCCGCCATGAGTGGCGCGGACCCGTATCTAGTATCATCTGACCTGCCCCCTGTCACAAGTGCATTACGTGCGAAATCATCTATCGAGATCCGGCACATTTGCTTTTGTACGCCCGACGACGGCGGGAAAGGATTCTTTATCAGCCTCTACTCACGCATTTGCGCGCGTATACCGTATACCAGCATCGGCGACGTGACGGAGCGGCACGAAACGTGTAGTCTTGCGCGCATGAGAATACGACGGAACGGACGCACGACACGGCGTCGCCGCGACAGACGAACTGAGATACTGCCATGACCGCGTCTATTCCGCGACTTCTGATTATTACCGACGAACCGGTCGGCCCGTTGATGGGCGAAACGGCGCTACGCGCGTGGGAGCTTGCCGCCGTACTCGCGCGGGAGTTCCGTACCACACTCGCCGCGCCCGCGCCAGTCCCATCGGATGGCCCCGGCTTCTTTATCGCCGCCATCCCGCCCGCGAGCGAGGGATACGCGGCGCTGACCGAGTTGATCCGCGCGCACGATATAATCGTCGCGCAGGCGCTTCCACTCCCCGCACTCCCCGCCGGGGAGATGGCGGCGAAATATCTCGTCGTGGACCTCTGCCGACCATGGATCATCGAGCATCTGGAAGCGCACCACGCGCGGGAACCGGCCGACGAGGAGAGTTGGCTGGCGCGCGATCTCATCGCCATCAACGGATTGCTGGCGGCGGGAGACTTTTTCATCTGTCCGGCGGAAACGCAGCGCGCCCTCTGGCTTGGCGCGCTCGCTCATACCGGGCGGCTGACCGAAACGGTCTATCGCCGCGCGCCGGACGGCCGGGCGCTGATTGATGTCGTGCCATACGGCATCCCCGCGCAGCCACCACCGAAGCAGGCGAAGGCGCTCAAGGGCGTTATGCCGGGCATCGGCCTAAACGACTTTGTCGCTCTTTGGGGTGGCGGCCTCTGGCACGGCCTCGATCCGCTCGCGCTCGTCCACGCGACGGCCCGGCTGCGCGACAATGATTATCCAATTCGCGCCGTCTTGCTTGATACGCCGCCACCCGCCACGTTAGATGGCGGATTGGCGCCCCCCTCATTGCGCGACATCGTCCGCCAGCGCAGCGATGAACTGGGATTGACGGGCACGCACGTCTTCTTCCCCGATGGCCCAGTCTCGTACGCCGAACGGGCAGAATATCTGCTGGAAGCGGACGCGGGCATCAGCCTCCAGCGGCCATCGCTCGACGCGCGTTTCGCTTTCCGCACGCCGGTCCTCGACGCACTCTGGGCGGGGATCGTGCCCGTCGCCAGTGACGGTGACACGATGGCGGATCTCCTGCGCGGCTATGACGCGGGACGGATCGTGCCGCCGGGAGATGATGCCGCGCTCGCCGTAACGCTGGCGAACCTGATTGACAACCCGTACGAACGGCGGCTGCTCGCCGCGCGGGGGCATGCGCTGGGGCAATCGTTCGCATGGGAGACCGTCGCACAGCCACTCGTCGCCTTCTGCCGCCAGCCGGCGAAGGGGGAGCGCGTGCCCGGCTTCATCGCCGCCGATTTGCAGGAGCGCGTCAACGAGCTGGAACGGACGCTCTTCCAGACGAGTACCTACGCCGAGCGGCTGGAACGCCAGCTTGCCGAGCGGGGCGGTCCAAATCTCACCGGCACACCAGCGGATCGGGGCATCGGCTCCCGCTTCCGCCGTACGATGAACGATTTCCTGCATGGGCGCAACGACCCCAACGATGAGAAACCGCCGGACGAGAGCGAGGCATGAGAAGTTCGAACCTCGAACCTCGAACCCAAATTGACAGCAGACGCCCGGCGTTTTATACTTCGCGCTCGCGAGATGCGACGTGGCGCGTTCGTCTAGCGGCCTAGGACGCCACCCTCTCAAGGTGGAGATCACGGGTTCGAATCCCGTACGCGCTACCAATCTTTCCTCCCAAATAATGGCGTATCGCGACCGCTGTCGGCGTGTTGACCCTGCGGCATTCTGTGCGGCTGCGATAGGAACCACAGCCGCCGCGCCGCATCGTTATTTTCGAATCAGGCCATTTGCTATAATAAGCATGACCTTTGTGCGGTCTTATTGCAATATCCCTTAATAAGGAGCACCGATGGCAAGTCTTATTACACGGGCGGGCCAGTTCGTAAAACAACCGACGGGATACCGGGCATTCGTGCCCGCGTCGTTACCACCGGAGCCTCCAATAGACTTCGATGCTTCGTTAATAACGCTCCTTTCAGCCGCCGATCAAGCCGTCGGTCGCCTCGATGGTGTCTCGAAGACCCTGCTGAACCCCGAACTCTTTGTCGCAATGTATGTTCGGCGAGAAGCCGTTCTCAGTTCGCAAATCGAGGGGACGCAGAGTTCGCTTGACGATGTCCTCACCTACGAATTGGACCCGGGGGTGCGCAACCTTCCCGATGATGTCGAGGAAGTTGTCAACTACGTTCGAGCAATGAACTATGGACTCAATCGCCTCACGACATTCCCACTTTCTCTGCGACTTATCCGCGAGATTCATTCCGAACTTCTCACGGGTGTCCGAGGTGCGGATAAATCCCCCGGCGAATTCCGCACGTCGCAGAACTGGATCGGTGGAGCAAACGCTTCACTTGCCCAGGCAAGCTTCGTTCCTCCGCCACCACACGAGATGCGAACGGCTCTCGACAACTTTGAATCGTTTCTGCACGACGACAGGCTCCCCGCTCTGATTCAATGTGGGCTGGCTCATGCACAATTTGAGACAATCCACCCCTTTCTCGATGGGAATGGGCGCGTTGGACGCCTCCTTATTACTTTCCTTCTCTGTCATCGAGCAGTTCTCCACCGCCCACTCCTCTACATCAGTTACTATCTGAAGCGAAATCGTGCGGAGTACTATGATCGTCTTACCGCTATCCGCGAGCAAGGAAATTGGGAGGGATGGTTACAGTTCTTTCTTCGAGGCATCGCTGATACGGCAGCCGAAGCGACGGATACCGCAGGCCGGATCATTGATCTACGAGCGGGACATCGCATCCTGATTCAGGAGAACGAGCTGGGTACGAGTGCCCTCCGATTGCTCGATTTCCTGTTTCAGCGACCCATAATCAACGTCAATGCGGTGAAAGATCGCTTGGAAGTTTCCTTCTCAACCGCGAATAAGATTGTGGGGCAACTCGAATCACTGGGCATTATTAAGGAGCTCACTGGTGGTCAACGACATCGTGCCTTCCGGTATACTCCGTATCTGGATCTCTTTACGGACTCTCAGCCGTCCGAAGATCAGGATGTTCCCGTGCAAATGACAGAAAGTACCGGATCGCTTACCGAATCCGGTGGTTGATTGAGGCGGTCATACACGATCATCGTCGCAGCCAGCACGGTAGTAGCGGACTCGGCATAACTTCCCTATGCTACTCGTCGCTTCCCGGCGCGCTGCCCCAGACGAAGCCGAGCACAACAATCGTCAGGAGTACGGCAAACAGCAGTGTTGCCGGGCTGATGCCGAAGACGAGCAGCGTGCCAACGATGACGACGAACAGCGGGATCGTCACTAACTCGCGCCGCAGGAACCAGGAGAGGTTCGGATGTGGCTGCGGATCGTGGTCGGTGGCGGGGTCGGTCGGTCGTCGTGGTGTCACGGTGGGGATCCCCTCTTCTTTCGCTAATCACCTGATGGAAAGCAAATCTTCAGCAATGCGCCATGCGCGCGTTATCACTCCGCACGACGATGGAAGACCGGGCAGTATCGCCGTTAGAGAATGATACGATGAGATTGCGCCCCGCGACGATGGGGTCGATGAAAGGATAGGGAATGGACATGAACGAGAACGAGGCGAACCTGACCGTCTATGGCGCGCCGTGGTACCCCGATTGCCGCCGCGCCAAGCAGTTTCTCGGCGAGCACCGCGTCGCATACCAATGGGTGGATGTGGACAGCGACCCGGAGGGCGTGCGCCGAATCGAGGAATTGAACGGCGGCAAGCACAGCATCCCCGTTATCCGCTTCGCCGATCAGAGCATTCTCGTCGAGCCGACAAATGCTGAGTTAGCCGCGAAACTCGGCCTGCAAACGCGGGCGATGCAGCAATTCTACGATCTTGTCATCGTCGGTGGTGGCCCGGCGGGGATCACCGCCGCGACCTACGCCGCGCGCGAGGGTATCTCGACCCTCGTCGTGGAGCGGTCCAGCCTCGGCGGGCAGGCGGCGATCACCGAGCGGCTCGATAATTACCCCGGCTTCCCTGACGGCGTCACGGGTGAGGAGTTCCGCACGCGCCTTGTCGCTCATGCACATCGGTTCGGCGTCGAACTGCTCTCCGCGCAGGAAATGACGAACATCGGCACGGACGGCCCCTATCGCTGTCTCGCCCTGACAGCCGGCACGACGCTGACCGCGAATGCCGTCCTCCTCGCGCCGGGCAGCACGTACCAGCGGCTCGGTGTGCACGGTGAAGAGGACTTTCTCGGCGCAGGCATCCATTTCTGCGCGACGTGCGACGGGCCATTCTACCGCGATCAGGAGGTGCTCGTGATCGGTGGCGGCAACAGCGCGGGCGAGGAATCGCTCTTTCTCACACGGTTCGCCAGCCATGTCACGATCCTCGTCCGTGGCGAAGGGTTAAGCGCCAGCGCCGTCGTGCGGGAAAAGGTGGCGGAGTGTGGCACGATCACCGTGCGGCCGCATACCGTTGTGGAGGAGTTCGCGGGGGCGCACAGCCATCTCACTGCCGTCCGTGTCCGCGACACGGGCACGGGGACGATCGAGATGCTGCATCCGGCGGGCGTCTTCGTCTTCATCGGGTTACAGCCGAACACGTCGTTCCTGCGGAAGATCGTGGCGCTTGATGCGCGCGGCTTTATCGTCACGGACGCGGGGTTACAGACGAGTATGCCCGGTCTTTTCGCGGCCGGTGATGCCCGCGTGGGGAGCACGAAACAAGTCGCATCAGCGGCGGGCGAAGGAGCCGCAGCCGCGCTCGCGATCCGAACCTATCTCCAGCAATTCGGCGAAGAGGGCCGGGCGATGCGCGAGCCGAGCGCGATGGCCGCCGATTGATTTCTTACCCTACTCTCGATTTGCTAGCATGTGCAGGCGTGGCATCTATCTTGCGTGAAAACGTGCAACGCATGAACGTTGCTGCCGCATCGAAGAATGTGATTCGGAACGATACCAAGTGTGATCCAGTGCGTCAGTGAGCCAGCGGCGATGATTGCGACGTATTACTCTCTGAATGGGGAGTACCGCTCCAGGAACACGGTTGTCCGCTTACGACGCGGATGCCGCACTGATTCTCAGATCATCGTGGATTGTCGAGAGCAATCGCCTGATTGCTCGCAACGCGATACTGACACATGTACGCTCAGGAGGAGTCTCAATGCCACGAACAGCGAAGAATACCTCTGTGATCTCCGGCCCTTCCATCTCTGCCCGTGCGGTCGAACGTACGCTTGAGGTAATTGGTGGCAAATGGACCGTCCAGATCCTTCGCGACCTCTTCGAGGGGACGCGCCGTTTCGGCCAGTTGCAGCAATCCCTCGGCGGTGTCAGCCCAAAAATGCTGATCGCCCGCCTGCGCGAGTTGGAAGAGCGTGGCCTCGTCACCCGAACGCTCTTCCCCGAAATCCCGCCGCGCGTGGAGTATAGCCTGACCGATGACGGGCGCACCCTCCGACCGATTGTTGACGCGATGGCCGATTGGGGCCGGACACACGGCGAACACGTTGGCTTCGACCGCGCCCAGCGTAATGCGCGCGAAACGGCTGCCATCGAACCATCTACCCGGCGAGGTCACGGCCGCTCTGCCGCCGCGTCCTAACGAGGACGAAGGGAAAAGGACTAAGGACTAAGCAAAGGCTTATTTCCCACTTAGTCCTTAGTCCTTTTCCCTTCGTCCTTCTCTGCGAGGGGCAGCGAGAAGGTGAAGGTGCTGCCCACGCCTTCGGCGCTCTCCACGCGAATCGCTCCGCCATGCCGCGCAACGATTTCCCGGCAAATGTACAGCCCGAGTCCCATCCCACCGGAGCGCATCACCCCGGCACGCGGCGCGCGGTAGAAACGATCGAAGAGGTGTGGTAATTCGCCCGGCGCGATGCCGACTCCTTGATCGCGAACCGAGGCGAGTGCAGTGTCGGTGTCCGCCCAAACGCGGACATCTACCGCGCCGCCCATGGGTGAGTATGTGATCGCATTCGTGATGAGATTGAGGAGCACCTGTTCGATCCGCGCGGCGTTGCCATTCCGCCAGCCCAATAATGATCAGCATCGTCGCGACGAGGACGACCGCCCGCCCGAAGCGCGAGCGAGATCGTGGTTCAATCATTGACGCCTGCCTTTATCGGGTGCGATGGATCATCGGACAACGCGACACTAAGCAGAGAGAAGGGGGCTGAGAACGGCGCAACCGTACGTCCCGACCGCGCACGCTGTCAACCAGCGCATATGGCCGTCGTCACCGCTTTTGTTTGTACGATCATTCCCAATGACGATACACTATTGTATTTTGCATGATGGTACAAGAAACCTACATGTTTGGCATCATTCTTGCCCAAGTGATCGAAGCGCGAACGCAAATCATGCGTTTTCGTGCGGCGGCGAATCGTATAGATGATGGGTTTTTGGTGATGATCGTTATGAGTAACCCAGCGTCGGTCTTAATCGTTGAGGACGATGAATGCATCGCGGCGCTCATCGCGGATGCACTACGGGAAGAAACAGACGTGCGGCCATTCATTTTGCATAATGGAAACGATGCTATTCGTTTTCTTGCCGAACAGCCGATTGATTTCCTCATCCTCGATTATCAGCTTCCTGGCGCAAATGGTCTTGCGGTCTATGATGCGATACGCCAGAATCCGCGAACGCGGCATACGCCCGTCCTCTTCATTACCGCGAACGATAAGCGCGCGGAATTCCAGCGCCGCAGCCTTACCTATATGCGTAAGCCGTTTAATTTGTTCGAACTGCTGGCGACTGTTGAGGAACGATTGGGCCAACCCCACGATAGCGCCGCGTCAACGTAGCACGCGGGATGCACCCGACCCCCAGGCAGATAATCGCGATCGCACAAACCGCGCCATGCTAACTATAGCAAGGAATTTGCGCTGGCACGGTTTTTGCTATAGATTTTTTGCGGTGCATTCCGTACGGCGATGAACGACACACCGAAAGAGTCGGGGCTAGAGGGAGTAGGGGCTAATGGCCGGTCTAAGCCACTCGATGGATTTCACGCACGATCAACGTCAATGGATTTCCCCCGTTCTTATTGAAGCGAATCAGGTCTTACTCCTTTCACGCGCTGAACTCCAAGCGGCGATGCGCGCGGAAATCATGAAGAATCCCGCGCTCGAACTCGATTTCGATTCTCCCACCGGTGACGAAACGCGCCAGTGCCCAATTTGTGGCGAGGCGCTCCATAATGGGTGGTGCGCGATGTGCCACAGCCGCCCACAGGAAGCGCCAATGCGCGAGAGCTACGAAGAGTATGCCGATCAGTGGTATACCGCCTCGCCCCGTCGCAACGATGGCGATGATGACGCCTACGACCCGTTCACCGCCGTCGCCTCCGAAGAAGACCTGCGGCGGCAATGGCTGGCCGATGCCGGGGCGATGCTCCCCGAAGACCAGATCCGTATCGCCGCCTTCCTGATCGTTCACATCAACGAGCGCGGCATCCTCGATACGACGATCGCGGAAACCGCGCTCGCCTGCGAGTGCGACGAAGAGATGGCGCTCAATGTCCTCCAGGTCGTGCAGAGCATCGTTCCCGTCGGTGTCGCGGCGCGTGATTACCGCGAGTCATTCCTGCTGCAACTGCGCGGATTGCGCGAGGGCGGCATGGCGATCCCGGAGACGGTCGAGCAGATCATCGCGGAGCATCTTTCCGACCTCGCCGCCGGGCGGTTCGCGCATATCGCCGGCACGCTCGGCGTCGCGACGGAGACGGTCGAGGAAGCCCGCGCCTTTATCCGCTCTCACCTCACGCCGCACCCGCTCCAGAGTCCCTCCACGCGTGCCGGCCGGAAGACTTCCGCGATCGGCTTTCTGACGCCCGATGTCCTGATCCGCGAAGACGCGGACGGCGAACTGGTCGCCTTCGTGCCGGAGAGCGGGTCGAACCGGCTGCGTATCAATGAAACGTACTCCGCCATCGCTTCGGACCGCGGGATGCTCGCCGGGCTTTCCGAGCAGGAGCGCGAGCACATCCGCGAGAGCGTGGCGCGCGCCCGGCTCTTCCTCCACGGCGTCCGGCAGCGCGGCGCGATGTTGCAGCAAGTCGCGCAGTACGTCATCGAGGAGCAGGAAGATTTCCTCCGCTACGGCGTGCGCGAGTTAAAGCCACTGACACGGGCGGCGGTCGCGCAGGCGCTCGGCGTCCATGAATCCACCGTCAGCCGCGCGACGGCAAACAAATACGTCCTCCTCCCCGAGCGGCGCGTCATCCCTTTTTCAGACTTCTTCACCGCCTCACTCGGCGTGAAAGATGTCATCAAGGAATTGGTGGATCGCGAGGAACACCCGCTCACGGACGACGAGATCTGCGACAAACTGAAGGAACTCGGCATCCAGATCGCGCGGCGGACCGTCGCGAAGTATCGGGGCGAACTCGGCCTGCTGCCGTCCACAATGCGCTAGTCAGGGGGCAAAGGTTCAGGGCGCCCTGGCCCTTTCACCATCTCCGCATAATCACGGTGCAGGTAGTGATTCTTCCTCACATACGCGATGCGCCAGCCGTGCCGCTCGTAGAAGCGGAGTGCGTCGCCGTCTCGCCGCGTGTCCAGGGTGAGTGTATGCGCGCCATGCGTGACAGCCCATTCCTCGAATGCCGCGAGCAGGTGCGCGCCGATACCGCGATTCCGTTCTTTCGCTGCCACCATCAGTTCGCCCAGATGCGCGACCCCCGCGCTCACGCTGCACGTCGCCGCCCCGACCAGCGTGCCATCCTGTTCCGCTGTGATGACGCAGCGCCCACCGACCCACGGCTCGGGATCAACCGCGTGCCACTCCGCGTCAAGAAATGTCCGCACACGCGCGTCGCTTGTCCGCACACGCGCGTCGCTTGCCTCTTCATGAACCGTAATCGCCGTCTCCATCGTGCTCCTTTCCGCCTGACGAGTATACTGCGCCGCATGGAATCGTTTCGACTGCCGACGGTCTCCGTCATCATTCCTGCCTACAACGAGGCGCGCGTGATTGCCCGCTGCCTCGGCTCGCTCCTCGATCAAACGCACCGCCCGCAGGAGATCATTGTCGTGGACGACGGCTCGACGGACGGCACGCGGGCAATCGCGCGCGGCTTCGGCGGCGTGATCCTGCTCGAACAATCGCACGAGGGGAGCGGCGCGGCGCGGAATCGGGGAGCAACGATCGCGACGAGTGACGTGCTCTGCTTTCTCGATGCGGATATGCGCTTCGCGCGCGACTTCCTCACCCGCCTCGTTGCGCCAATCGCGCGGGGTGAGGCCATCGGTGCTTTCCATGCGACGGAGTACGTCGCCAACCCACAGGAGCGATGGGCACGCATGTGGAATATCAACCAGCGCCTACCGATCACCCGCAAACTGCCGGACGACTACCCTGATCGGCAGGCGATCTTTCGCGCCGTCCGCCGCGACGCCTTCCACGCGGCAGGGGGCTTCCTCGCCGGTGGCTATGACGACGACCTCTCGCTGGCGGAACGGCTCGGCACACTCGCCGTCGCCGCCCCCGGTGCGATCTGCTACCACACCAATCCGGCGCGACTGCGCGAAATCTACGGCCAAGCCCGCTGGATCGGCGCGAGCAACGCCGTGCCGCAAACCATCGGCGAATTCTGGCGCTACTGTCCGCTCAACCCGCGTGGCAAAGGCTGGCGCGCCCTTGCCCGCCTCGGCGAACGCGCCCTCCCGATCTTCCGCCTCGTCTACGGCACAGGCATCTGCGCCGGCATGCTCCGCGCCCGCCGTGGCCGCAAGGCAAAATAGGATCATATGAACCACGAAGGCGCAAAGGACGCAAAGGAACTCGGAAGAAGAATAATCCTTGGGATACGAGGTTCCTCGCCCATAGCGGGCACGCCTGACTGCCTAAAGTGTGGGAATATAATCGAATGGAAATCAGTCTTCGCCCGATCACCAAGCAGAATTGGCGCGAATGTGCCATGCTGAAGCTGCATCCGAGCGAGGAGCAGTTCGTTGCTCCTACTATATGGAGCATCGCCGAAGCCCAGTTTAATCCCGAGGTCATCACCCGAGCAATCTACCATGGCGAAATCATGGTGGGTTTCGTGATGTACTTCTATAAGGATGGACCGGATGCAGCGGATCCGGTAATGGGTGATTCCTGGCAGATTGTGCGCTTCATGATTGACTACGGCCACCGGGGCAAGGGCTTGGGCAGGATGGCGATGCTTGCCGTAATCGAGGCAATCCGAAATGCCAGCGATCAGTATGGCTGCGATGCCGTGATGCTGTCGTACCGTCCGGGGAACGAGGTTGCGGCACGGCTGTATGCGAGCCTGGGTTTTGAGGTGATCGGGATTGGCAGTCGAAATCAGACCATCATGCGCCTTCTACTCTCCTTCTAGTGAGAAGTGCTGTTCCGATGATCTCTTCTCAGGCAAGGCGTGTAAGGGCCGGAGGGCGCATCGTGATGCGCCCCTACGAAATTGCGCGGCATTGTTCCATAGGGGCCGTTCGCGAACCGCCCGGTCTGGAATGGGC
>JBPCPB010000464.1:0-3375 GCA_050999735.1 Thermomicrobiales bacterium
GTCGTGTCGCGACACCTGGCTCTGTCATCGTTTCGTAGGGGGCGGTTCGTGAACCGCCCTCACCCGATCATCCGGGCTTCTCTCAGCGCGCCTTATCGCCGCAAAAGGGCGGTTCACGAACCGCCCCTACGAGATAACACGTCATCACGATCGTGAAAGAGTACGATTAGCGCTTGGTGTACTGAGGCGCCTTGCGTGCCCGCTTGAGGCCGACCTTCTTGCGCTCCTTGACCCGCGCGTCGCGTGTGAGAAGTCCCGCCTTTTTCAAGGCCGCACGCATTTCGGGATCAAAGCGGCACAGCGCGCGGGCGATGCCGTGCCGGATCGCCCCGGCCTGCCCACTCACACCGCCGCCGACAACTTTGACGCTTACGGTGAAGCGGTCGCCCGTATTCGTGATGCGGAGCGGCGTGTTGATCGTGATCTGATGCAGTTCGCGGCCACCGAAGTAATCGCGCACATCTTTCCCATTCACGACGACCTCGCCGGTTCCCGGATAGAGACGCACGCGGGCGATGGCGCTCTTGCGGCGGCCAACGGCGTTGTGATACTGGCCCGTCAAATGCTGCGCTGTCGTTACCACTGGTTCCCCTCTCTTACGCGCTACGCGCTCGCCCCGCTCGCCGCCAGCCGTGGCTGTGCGCGCGCGACGTTCTCTTTGATCGTCAACGGTTCCGGCTTCTGCGCTTCGTGCGGATGCGCCGCGCCCGCGTAGACCTTCAACTTCAGATACTGCTGCTTGCCGAGCCGGTTATGCGGCAGCATCCCCTTCACTGCCGACTCGATAATTCGGCCGGGGAACTTCTTCATCACTTCGGCATACGTTGGTTGCTTGAAGCCGCCCGGATAGTTCGAGTGCCGGTAGTAGATCTTTTGCGTCGTCTTCTTGCCTGTCACCACGATCTTCTCCGCATTGATCACGATGACATAGTCGCCCATGTCCATGTGCTCGGCGAAGACCGGCTTGTGCTTGCCGCGCAATACCCGCGCGACTTCCGTCGCCAGACGGCCCAGCGTATGGCCGCTCGCATCCACCACGAACCAGTCGTGGTGGACCTCCGCCGCCTTCGGCGAATAGGTTGTCGTCGTCAATGTCGGCATCTGCTCACTTCTCCCACGTTGTCGGCGTTCACCCCGCCGCGTCTTGCTCGCCATCGTCGCGTTCTCGGCTGTATCGCACCTGCCAGAGGATGAGACCATGAGGCGGCGCGGTCGGTGCGGCCCGTCTGCGATCTCGCCCTCTGAGCAGCGCCTCCAGCCAATCCACCGGCGCGTCACCCATCCCAATCACGACGAGCGATCCCACCAGATTCCGCACCATGTGCGGCAAGTAACCATTTCCCTCAATCGTGAACATCAGAGCGCGGCCCGCAATCGCCTCCAGGCGTCGCTCTGTTGTCCACTCTGCCACCCGCATGGTCCGTATCGTCCCGGTATCGCTCGCCGGGAGACCTTTCCCGTCCCCCGCGAAGGCCGCGACATCGTGTGTGCCGATCAACGCCCGCGCCGCTATGTTCATCGCCGTGACATCGAGCGGGCTGCGCCGGTGCCACATCGTCCCGCGTTCGAGAGGCGGCTGAACCTCACCGTTCCAGACGTGATACCGATACTGCCGCCATGTCGCATCGTAGCGGGCATGGAACCCGTCCGGCACGATGGCGAGATCCGTCACGCGCACATCGGGCGACAACAGCCCGTTCAAACCCTGCCGCCACGTCTCCGGCTCGCGCTCGCGATGCACATCGGCGTGCGCCACTTGCCCGACCGCGTGAACCCCGGTATCCGTCCGACCGGCGAAGACCGCCCGGACCGCCTGGCCATCGAGCGCGGTCAGCGCGCGCTCGACATCGCCCTGCACCGTCCGTTGCCCCGGCTGGATTTGCGATCCCACAAACGCCGCGCCATCGTAGGCAAGCGTTAGCCGGAGCCGGTACACGATGTCCTACTCCATCAACCGCAAGACGACCATCGGCGCGCCGTCACCCTGGCGCTGGCCGAGGTGGAATAATTGCGTGTATCCGCCTGGCTGTCCCTCGAATCGCGGCCCGATCTCCTCGAACAACTTCAATGTCGCGAGTGGGTTGGCCAGTTTCGCCAGCACAAGACGGCGGTGCGCTTCCGTGTCCTCCCGCGCAATTGTGATAATCTTCTCGACCTGTGGCTGGACATTTTTGCCCTTCGCCTCGGTCGTGATGATCCGCTCGTTGAGGACGAGACTATTCATCAATCCGCGCATCAGCGCCTTGCGCTGGCCCGTATTGCGCCCAAATTGGCGTCCTGCCTTCCGATGCCGCACGATGATCCTCCCTATACTCGTCTGCGCGGTCCCCGTGTGCGCGGGGAAATCGTCGTCTTATTCCCCCGCCGCACCGGCGTCGGCTGCGCCGTCATCGGCGCCCATCTCGAAGTCGTCCGGGATCAGTTTGCGGTTCGCGCCGAGGAACCCATGTACCTGCAACTTCTCCTGCAACTCCGACAGCGACTTCGGCCCGAAGTTCCGAATACCCATCAGGTCTTCCGGGTTCATCTTCAGCACCTGGCCGACGCGATCAATCTTCTGGCTGCGGAGCGAGTTCAACACGCGCGATGAGAGTCCGAGTTCAGACAGCAATTTTGCCTCTGCTTCGGGCGTCACATACGGGCCGATGCCCGCCGGTTCTTCCGCACCGCCGCTCGCGAAGTCCACGATCAACTGCGCGTGCTCCCGCAGGATTTCGGACGCCTGCCGGAGCGATTCGCTTGGATCCATCGTGCCGTCCGTCCAGACTTCGAGGATTAGGCGATCGTAGTCCGTCATGTGGCCAACGCGCGTGTGCTCGACCACGAAGTTGACGCGCGGGATCGGCGTGAAGATGGCATCCACCGGGATCTCACCAATCGCGAGACCCTCCGCCGCTTCCGCCGAACGATAGGCCCGGCCGCGCTCGACAGTCACTTCGATGTCCAGCGCGCCCTCGTCATCCTCGACATGCGCCAGCACTTCATCCGGGTTGACGCAGGTGATCTCGAACGGCCAGGCAATGTCCCCTGCCGTGATTACCCCCGCGCCCTGCCAGGAGAGGCGAACGTGCGTCTCCGACAGATTATCGCCGCTCTGCAAGCGGATGCGCTTAAAGTTCAGCACAATTTCGGTCACGTCCTCCCGCACATGCGGGATCGTGCTGAACTCGTGCCAGACATCGCTGATGCGAATCTTGGTAATCGCCGTACCGGGCAGCGACGAGAGCAGGATGCGCCGGAGGGCATTTCCGAGCGTCGTGCCGTATCCCGGCGAGAGCGGTTCAACGGTGAACCGCGCGTAATTTTGACCACTCTTTGTGAGGTCTACCTTTGGCTGGGCAATGTCAAGCACCGCGTTCAGCCTCCCTTTTTATC
>JBPCPB010000473.1:0-3028 GCA_050999735.1 Thermomicrobiales bacterium
GAACTACGCCGCGCCGTCGAGGAAGAGAGCGCGCGGCGCGGCGTTCCCTTCGTGGACATTATCGGCGGGCTGGTCGCGCGATTGGAGGAGTCGTTCGGCCTCGTCCCGGCGGGCGAGCCGGGCTTGCGCGGCACGCAACTCGACCCCGTCTACTTCGGCCGGATTGACGCGATTGAGTACACCGTCTCGCATGACGACGGGCAGCACCCGGAAACGCTCGGTGACGCCGATGTCGTGCTCGCCGGCGTCTCACGCACCTCGAAGACGCCGCTCTCGATCTTTCTCGCCCATTATCGTGGCTGGAAAGTGGCGAATGTGCCGGTCGTCCTCGGTATCGAGCCGCCGCATGAGTTGTTCCAGATTGACCAGCGCAAGATCATTGGCCTGACGATCCAGGCAACCCGGCTCGTCAATCTGCGGCGGGCACGGCTGGAATCGCTCGGCCGCGACCCGGACGGCCCCTACACCAGCCTCGACCAGGTAACGGAAGAACTCGCCTATGCCCGCCGCATCTACCGGCACGGCTACCCGTGGCCGATCCTCGATACGAGCAACCGCTCCGTCGAGGAAGTGGCGCGCGAAATCATCGCCATCGTCGAGCAATCCGGCGCCAGCGGCCTCCCCGCGTCGGTCTAACGGACGGACGGAAGCACAGAGGACGCAGAGAACACAGAGGGCACAGAGGAGGGAAACAGAGTTTAGGGCACGAAGAGCAGTATTTCTTTCCTCTTTTCTTCTCTGTGTCCTCTGTGTCCTCCGTGTTCCCTGTGCTACGTATTTCGCAATCGTTCCAGGAGGGGATATGGTTTACCCGTTGGCATTGAGGAAAGCGGAAGTGGTGGCGTCGCGGGGGGTGGTGACGTCGAATCATCCGCTCGCCAGTAATGCGGGGGTCGAGATGCTGGCGCGCGGCGGCAATGCGGTGGATGCGGCGGTCGCGACGCTCTTTGCGCTCACGGTCGTCGAACCGATGATGGTGAGCGTCTTCGGCGCGGGCTTCTTCGTCATCCGCGACGGCGCGACGGGTACGGTCGTGACGCTCGACAATTACGCCACCTGCCCCGCCGCCGCGACCGCAACGATGTACACGCCGATTCCCGACCCGGTCGAGTGGCTGGCGGAGGGCGACGCGAACCGCATCGGGTACAAGGCGGTCGGCGTGCCCGGCGCGCTCAAGGGATGGGCGGAGGCACTGCGCCGCTTCGGTCGCCTCTCGCTGGCGGACGTGATGGCGCCCGCGATCCGCTTCGCGGCGGACGGCTACCCCGCCTCGCCCTATCTCGTCCAATCCATCACCGAGACCGCGCCCGCGCTCGCCCGCTTCCCGGCAAGTGCTTCGGTCTTCCTGCCGGACGGCGCACCGCCACAGCCTGGCGCGACGATTGTGCGGAGTGATTACGCCGAAACGCTGCGCGCCATCGCGATCAGCGGGCCGGACGCGCTCTATCGCGGCCCGGTTGGCGAACTCGTCGCGGTTGACATGGCGGCGAACGGCGGCCTCATCACGATGGACGATCTTGCGAACTACCAGGTCATCGAACGGACGCCGGTGCGCGGAGCGTATCGCGGGCACGAGATCGTCTCGATGGGGCCGGTATCGAGCGGCGGCACGCATATCATCGAGATGCTCAACATCCTCTCCGGCTTCGATCTTGCCGCCTCCGGCTTCGGCACGGCGCGGACGATCCATCTGATGGCGGAGGCGCTCCGGATCGCCTTCGCGGACTGGAACCGCTACATGGCCGATCCCGCGACGACCGATGTGCCCGTCGCGTGGCTGACGAGCATGGCGTACGCCGACGAGCGCCGCACCGAGATTGACCCACAGCGCGCCATGCCGCATACGGCGGGGCACTACCCCGGTATGGAGAGCGTGAACACGACGCACGTCACGACAGCGGACGCGGACGGGATGTTCGTCTCCACGACGCAGACGCTCAATCGCCTCTTCGGCTCGAAGGTAACGACACCCGGCACCGGCATGCTCCTCAACGACAACATGAGTCTGATGAACCCGACGCCGGGAACGACGAACTCGATCGCCGGGGGCAAACGCATCCTCAGTTGCATGTCGCCGACGCTCGTGCTGAAAGACGGCGCGCCGCTAATGGCGCTTGGCACGCCGGGCGGGCGGCGCATCTTCGGCTCGGTCATGCAGGGAATCATCAATGTGCTCGATCACGGCATGACCTTGCAGGAGGCGGTCGAAGCGCCACGCATCTGGACGGAGGGGCCAACGCTCGAAATCGAAGACCGTTTCCCGGATCTCGCCGCGCTCGTCGCATCCCTCGAAGCGATGGGGCACCGCGTGCAGGTCGTGCCAAAAATCGCGGGCGGCATGAATGGCGTCCTGCGCGATGCGGCGACGGGCATGCTACGCGGCGCAGCCTGCTGGCGTGCGGACGGCACACCCATCGGTATCAGCGGCGGCCCGGCCTTCATGGCGGGACCATCGTTGCCGGGGCTGGCATGATGGGGAAGGAGAAACCTCACCCCCCAGCCCCCTCTCCTTTGCTGCCAAGCAAAGGAGAGGGGGAGCAAAAGACGGCTCCCCCTTCCCTTGGAGAGAAGGGGGTTGGGGGGTTAGGTAATCCCCCGAAACGCCGCAAGCCGAAGAATGTTGCGCCCGCCAATTGGACGGCGGAGCAGGGAGCGGCGAAACTGCCCGCCGTCTTTGCACGGCTGCGGGAGACGTACGGCGAGCGGCGCTGGCGGCCGCATCAGGAGCCGATTGACGAACTGGTGCTCACGATCCTCTCGCAGCGCAACACCGACCGCTCGACCGAGCAATCGTACCTAACACTGCGCGAGCGATTCCCGACGTGGGAGCAGGTGATGCACGCGCCAGTCGAGGAAATCGCCGACGCGATCCGCTGGAGCGGCCTCTATCAGATGAAAGCGCCGCGCATTCAGGGCGTCCTCCAGCGCATTGACGATGAGCGGGGCAACTTCGATCTCCGTTTCCTGAAGGATATGCCGCTCGCGGAGGCGAAGGCGTGGCTGAAGGCGCTCCCCGGCGTCGGGCCGA
>JBPCPB010000195.1:0-3258 GCA_050999735.1 Thermomicrobiales bacterium
GAGTACTGAGTACTGAGTACCAAGAAAGATAAAGATCATGGTGAGAAGCAATTACCTGAGAATGGCAGGAGAACCCGAAACAATGGAAGTGGCAGCCGACGAGTACTCGGTACTCAGTACTCAGTACTCAGCACTTTCCGAGGTCTGGGACGCGCTGGCGGAGGTGCCGGACCCGGAGATTCCAATGATCTCCGTCGTGGATCTCGGTATCATCCGTAGCGTGGAGCGGGACGGCGCGCATGTGCGAGTCGAGGTGATGCCCACCTTCGTTGCCTGCCCCGCCCTTGACATCATCCGCGAGACGATTCGCGAGCGGCTGGCGGGCTTCGCGCCGACGGTCGAGGTCGTGACAACCTATGTGGAGCCGTGGACGACGGAGCGCATCACGCCCGAAGGTCGCCGGAAACTGCGTGCGAGCGGCTTCGCGCCGCCGATCCCCGGCGAGGATTTGATCCTGCCCGTCGCGCCCGCCTGCCCGTACTGCGGCTCCCATCATACCGCGCTGGAAAACCCCTTCGGCCCGACGCTTTGCCGCGCCATTTACTACTGCCACGATTGCCGACAGCCCTTCGAGCAGTTCAAGGCGGTCTGAGAGCCACGAACAAACCCTTGTGCTCCCCCTCCATCGCCGAACAAACCGTATACACTTCGCGATCTATTGGCGATGGAGAGGGGTCAGGGGTGAGGAAAGGAGACCTCGTGGCGTTAAATATGCAACGATATTCGCAATGAAACGCTCTATCGTCCTCCTTCTGCTCGTCATCACCCTGCTGTTGTCTGCGTGCGGCACGCGCGCGGCGACGCAGGGCTTCTCATCGCCGGTCGTGGATGCGTCCACGCCGACGGAACCGCCGACCGACACCTTCCAGGTGCTCAATCACTGGCCGCACGACCCATCAGCCTACACCGAGGGATTGATCTACGCCGATGGCGCCTTCTTCGAGAGTACGGGCCTCAACGGCATGTCGAGCCTGCGGAAGGTGGACGCCGAGACGGGGCAAGTAATCGCAAGCCTCGCCCTCGCGCCCGAATATTTCGGCGAGGGGCTGACACTTTACAATGGCGAACTGTTCCAACTGACCTGGCAGTCACACATCGGGTTCGTCTACGATCTCGCCTGCTTCTGCCTTGAGCGCACCTTCACATACGATGGCGAGGGCTGGGGCCTGACGCACGACGACCGCTTTCTTATCATGAGCGACGGCTCGGAAACCATCCGCTTTCTCGATCCGAAGACGTTTGCGGTCGTACGGACGATCAGCGTTACCGACCACGGACAGCCGCTGACGAACCTCAACGAACTCGAATACATCAATGGCGAAATCTACGCAAATGTCTGGCTGACGAACCGCGTCGTCCGCATTGACCCCGCATCCGGCGCAATCCTCGGCTGGATTGACCTGACGGGATTATTGCCCGACGCCGACCGCAGCCCGTCCGTCAACGAACTGAACGGCATCGCCTACGACGACGCGACGACCCGCCTCTTCGTCACCGGCAAGAACTGGCCCGAAATCTTCCAGATTGCCCTTGTCCCGGAATAGCGACCGAAATGTTTCCACAGGCAATCCACAGGAAAATGTATAATCCATTCAAGAATGGATAGATGCTTCTCGGTATTCACCATCCTCCTTGCTATCTCACTGCGTGTGTATGACAATGTCATACACATGAAGGGATAGGCGATGGTCTGGTTTCGCGATTTGATCTTCGATGATTGGAATAAAGAACACATCGCCCGGCATGGCGTCGAATGGGATGAGGCGACGGAAGCGGTACGTAATGCGGCCTTTATGACACGCGGACGTGGTGGCACATATCAGTTGGTTGGTCAGACTGATCCAGGTCGCTTCTTGGCGATTGTGCTTGCTCCCCGCGGTCAGGATGTGTATTACGTTGTCACTGCGCGAGAGGCGACACGCGATGAACGGCGAAGGTACCGACGCCGGTAAGGAGTTGATAATGGCGACACATGCAAAGACCCAAAAACAGATACCGGATTTCGCGTCAATCGAAGAAGAGGCGGAGTTCTGGGACACGCACGATTTCACTGATTACGAACATGAACTTGAGCCGGTAGAGTTCACTGTTGCGCAGCCGCTGAAGTCAACATGGATGCTCTCGATCCGGCTCGATAAGGAGACATTCGACGCTTTGCAGGCGATCGCGAAGCCGAAGGGATTGGGTGCTTCGACACTGGCGCGGATGTGGATTCTGGAGGAATTGGCGCGGGTGGGGAGGAACGCGGAGGAGGCCCGGTGAAGATCACGAAGATCGAGACGATCCATATCGAGGACTATCCGCAGATTCTCTTCGTCGCGGTGCATACCGACGAAGGGTTGGTCGGGTACGGCGATACGTTCTATATGACGGACGCGCTGCGTGGCTATGTCCATCAGTTTGCTGCGCCGATGCTGCTCGGGCACGACCCGCTCGCCATCGAACTGCACTGGCGGCGGCTCTACGAGGTGATCGCGCATATCGCGGGCAAGGGCGCGGAGATTCGCGGCCTCTCGGCGATTGATGTCGCCTTGTGGGACATTCTCGGCCAGGCGGCGGGGATGCCGATCTGGCAGGTGCTCGGCGGCGCGGCGCGGGACCGGATCAAGACCTACAACACCTGCGGCGGGCCGAGTTACGGCCGCCCGACGCGCGGCGGCTCCGGCTACGGCGTGGACCATGCCG
Source organism: Thermomicrobiales bacterium (assembly GCA_050999735.1). Classification (GTDB taxonomy): domain Bacteria; phylum Chloroflexota; class Chloroflexia; order Thermomicrobiales; family JALYUS01; genus JALYUS01. The sequence goes on from JBPCPB010000195.1 coordinate 2,686, forward strand.
ACGATGCGGGCACGTACGAGGACCTGATCGCCTTCATGACCCGCGCGGACGAACTCGCCCTCGATCTCCTCAGCGAGGGGATCACGGGCATGAAAATCTGGCCCTTCGATTACATCGCCCACGCGCCGGGCACATACGACGACTGGCGCACCTTCCGTGGCGCATCGGACCCCGGCTTGCGCACGCTCGGCGGGCAGCGGATTGACAACGCGGACCTCAATCGCGGCCTTGAACCGTTCCGCAAGATTCGCGCGGCGGTCGGCGACAAGATGGAGATCATGGTCGAGGGGCACGGCTTCTGGTCGCTCCCGGCGGCGAAGAAAATCGCGCACGCCCTGGAAGAGTTCGAGCCGTTCTGGCTCGAAGACCTGATGCGCGCGGACGACATCGGCGCATTGGCCGAGTTGCAGCGCAGCACGACGATCCCGCTCCTCGTCAGCGAGTATCTGACGACGCGCTACGAATACAAGCCGGTGCTGGAGCAGCGCGCGGCGGAGATCATCATGATTGATCCGACGTGGGCGGGTGGCATCACCGAGAGCAGGAAGATCGCGACGATGGCCGAAACCTGGA
>JBPCPB010000493.1:0-2921 GCA_050999735.1 Thermomicrobiales bacterium
GCCAGCCGGAGGAGCGCGGGGAGTGGGACGAGGAGTACGAAGACCGGCGCGGCACGAAACGGCGCAAGCGCGATTTCATGGACTTCTTCGACTTCGGATGATCCGTGCGGCGTTCGTGGCGGGATGCGGTGTGCGCCCATCAGCATCCTCGGATGGTAGGCCGATAAAGGGATGGGGGTGATTGTGGGAATCCGCGCGCGGGAAGCACCGACGAATCGACTGGAAATCGCCCTCGCACCGCTCCTGGCGATGCGCGACTCGCTGCGCAACACCGCCGCGATCCAGGTGTATCTTCTCGGGCTCGTGGCGATTATCGCCAGTTCGATCCGCCCCGAACATCCCGAGCTCACCAGCGACGGCCAGCCCGTTAGCATCGCGTTGCTTTCAATCGGTGTCGTGGTCTGGGCACATCTGCGGCGGTCGCAGCTGTGGCGATGGTAGTGCCCTGATCGTGTCGAACAATGGGGCATTGGCGACGCGAGACGCGAAGCCTCATTCCCGGACCTCAGCTACGCATACTGACGGAGCCTGGTGAAAAAGGCGGTAGTCGATGCATCGGCTTACGGGGCGCCTAGCCAGAAATCGCCGATGCTTGTCCGTAAGACCGTCGGGGGATCGCGTGTCAGGTCGCGGTGACGCAGGGTTTCACTCCCAGACCGGCGAAACCGGCCGCCCCGTCCGGCCATGGCCGCCGCCCCCAGCCGTTCGCACTCAACAATCGCTTCAGGTTCTGTCCCGCCGCGATGAACAGCCCCTCCATGTTCACCTTCATGAGTCCCCGCAACCGGAACTGGCGCATCCCGTGCCACTGCTTCGCCTCCCCGAAGAGCGGCTCAATCCACACCTTCCGTTTCCGCATCGCCCGCTTGTACGCCTCGGTCCCGTGATACCCGCGCACGCGGTCAAGATAGTCGGCGTCGAACGGGCGCGCGATCTGTCGCCCGTGATCGCTCGCCGTGCAATTGACCTTGACCGGGCAGGCATTGCAGATCGCCGCATCGGCGCTGTAGATCACCTTCTCCTCGGTGTACTTCGTCTTCCGCTTGCGCAGCGTCTCGCCTTGCGGGCAGACATAGCGGTCGTACTCAGGATCGTAGATAAACAGGGAAGGGCCGTAGTAGGGCGTGCGCTGGTCCCAATCGGGGAGGGGTACATAGGCACGAATCCCGCTCTCCTCCAACTCGCGGATGTTCTCCACCGTGCCGTAGGTCGTGTCGCCGATCACCCATTTCGGTTTCACCCGCCAGCGGAAGATCGCCCGGCGTAGCAGGGGCAACATCGGCGCGTTCTCCATCACATCGGCCGGCGTGACGAGCGCGTTGAGGATGATCCGCGCCTTGCCGCCGTCGATCACGTAGTGGTCGTGATAGCCCAGCGTCGCTTTCTGTCCGTTCGTCCTCATGGCGACGGCATCGGGGTCGGTGGTGCTCACCTGCCGGTCGCTCTTGCGCTCGTAGCCGTCGGACGCGGGACGGTCGGGATCGAGTCGACACTCTTGCAACAGATCCCAGCGCGCATCGTTGATGGCCCAGAGCGTGGTGGGTGGTTCGGTCGGTTCGAGCTGCGCCAGGTGCTCCTCGGTCAGCAGACGCAAACGCGGGATGAGCGAATCGAGCGACGCGTTGGCCCGCACTTTGGTCGCATCGAAGATCAGCTCGTCGCCCCGCACGAGGCCCGCCTTGACGCACTGCTCGGTGACCGCCGCGAAGAAACGCCGGAACACCGGCAGTCCAAGCCGGGTACGGATCTTACTCAGGGACGAGTGATCGGGCAGCGATTCGTCCAAGTTGTAGCCCGCATACCAGCGCATCGCCAAGTTGTAGTGCGCTTGTTCCAGCAACTGTCGCTCGGAGCGAATGCCGGAGAAGAACATGAGCAGGTGGAGCCGGAAGAAGACCTCGGGATCGATGGAGGGGCGCCCCGCGCTGGCGTAGCAATCGGCCACAAGGTCACGGACAAAGGAGAGATCGAGCACGCGGTGGAGATGGCGATAGAGATGATCCTTCGGCACGTACGACTCGACGGAAATGAGCACGGGACGATCCAACTCCCGCGTCTTCGGCGGCCCGAGCATCGGTCCCTCCTATGGTGTTGGCTCGGCTGGCCGCCTGATCTGGATATATCGGTAGAGGGTCGTGCGCGAGATGCCAAGCGTCTTGCAGATGTCGGCGACCGAGTGGGTCTTGTCGTCGTACAACGCCTGTGCCATCGCCACCTTGCCCCCGGTGCCGAGCTTCTTCGGCCTGCCGCCCATCCGGCCGCGCGCGCGCGCCGCAATGAGTCCCGCCTGCGTCCGATCCCGGATCACATCGCGCTCGAACTCGGCGAGCGCCCCGAAGACGTGGAAGATCAGCTTGCCGCCGCTAGTCGTCGTGTCGATCTGTTCCGTCAGGCTCTTGAAGCCGATCCCCCGCTCGTTGAGCATGGTCATGATCTCGATGAGATACTTGAGCGAGCGTCCCAGTCGGTCAAGACGCCAGACGACGAGGACGTCGCCCTCCCGCACATAATCGAGCGCCTGCTGCAAGCCCGGTCGGTTGCTGCGTCCCCCGCTGGCGGTGTCGGTGAAGATCTTCTTGCATCCCGCCGCGGTGAGGGCGTCCTGCTGCAAATCGAGGATCTGCTCGAACGTGGAGACGCGGGCATAGCCAATCGTCGTGGTCATATCCTGATTGTTTCAAAAACCAGCGAGAAAGGCAAGCGGCGGGACGTTGATAGTGGAACGGCTTTCGTGACACGGTCATAAGGCGAAACCGGCGGTGGGATGCCCCCTCCGCCGGGAGTACCAAATACCCTCCTTTTTGGAACACTCGTACTGTGTACGCCAATCGGCGTGTTATCCGCCCGGTGTCGGCACAACGCACAACTGCCGCAGCGTCCCCAAGTCGTCGCTGGTCGCCCACTGCTCCACCAAGTTGGCC
>JBPCPB010000133.1:0-11918 GCA_050999735.1 Thermomicrobiales bacterium
CCCGCGCTACCAGGTCAATTTACTCCGCAAGCACGTTCGCGATACCACGGATCGCGGCCGCGATCGTCGTTTCGAGGCAACCGGGCTGATAGGGCGATTGGATTTCCTGGTAGCGGCCGGTGCCGTAGAAGTCGCGCGGGACGAGGTAGCCGAGCGATCCATTCGTGACGCCGAGCACGAAGATTGGCGTGTCGGGAAATGTCTGGCGCAGGGTCTGTTGCAAGATGGCATACGGCTCGTCCGGGATCGTCACGAGCACCGCGTCGCCGAGCCGCCAGAACCAGAGCGGCAGGATCTGCTCATTCGTCTCACCGAGCGCGCGCCGGAGATTGAGGCGGCGGTGTATCCTCTCCCCCTCCGCTCGGTCAGTCACGACCGCCAGACGCGCTGCCAGTTCCGTGGCGGACGGCAACGGCTTGATTGGGATGGTGACGCGCTCTCCGTGGACGCCGAGCCGGGCGGCGGCGCGCAGATTGTCTTCGTCACTCGGTCGGTATGCCCATGTGCCGATGTCCGCGCCGGAGGAAACGATACCGGTGTAGGTAAACGTCGTTGCGGGTGGTGGAATGGCCTCAATCGTGCTGGCGGCAGCGTAGCCAAGTTGCCGTCCGTTGCAATCCGCGACCGCCGTGTCACCGACGAACCCGACGCGCGGGCCGAGATCGCCGGATGCGCCCTGCATAAAGATGGCGGGCGCGGCGAAGGCCCGCTCCAGCACCTCCCGCGCCGCGCCGACGTAATCCGGCGAGAGCAGATGATTGTCCCACGCCAGCGTCGTCGGGTGACATGCATAGTTGAAGAGCGTCGCGCGTACCGGTCCGTCATCAGCGGTCACACGCGCGACGAGTAGTGTATCGTCCGCCGGGCCGTCGGGATTGTAGCCGCACGCCCAGCGCGACGCCTCGCTGTCCCAATAATCCCGGTTCCCGGCAAGGTTGCACCGCCCTTGCCCATAGGTGATCCAGGCGGGCGCAAGACCGTCGCGCGCTTCGAGGATGGCGGCGCTGATCTCGTCCGCGAGCCACGCGCGGTAGGCGGGGCCGCGATCGCCGCCCGGCTTGTCGGCGATCTCCGAACCGGCATTGACCGTGGAATGCTGGTGCCCGAGGGTGAGGAGCAGCGTTTCGTCCGTCGTGCCCGTGCGTTCCTGCACCGTCCGCCGCAGCGTCCGCTCATCGTCCGGGTTCTGGAAGACGCAGTAATCGAGCGCGACGAGCGTCAGTTCCGGCCCCGCCCCATCTATCGGCGCGATGATCGCCGCCGTTGCCGTGCTCGGCCGGTGGATATCCGCCGCGACATCGTGCATCGCCGCGCCCCACCAGCGCATGTAGATACCGACCGGCCCGGTGACATCGCGCACCGCGATCCCGAACCGGCAACGCGTATTCTTCGATGGTATCGCGCGCGTCATTTCCTGCTCCTTCCTCGTATCGGCAACATAGGCCATGAATCTTACCAAGTTAATCCGGGAATAATCCGACGTACCGTAACGGAACATGCGAGCCGTCCGCAAAGCGGTCAAGAAGGGTGATCACCGCTCCCGATAATGCATTCGCCCTGCACCGGTCGAAGCGCCTGCTTTTCGTCGCCGATTTAGTGCGCAGCCTCGAGCGACCAACCGATCAGCGCCACCGCCGAGACGAGGAGAGTAATGGCGCAAATCGGCGGTACGAGCCACCAACGCCACGCGCCGCTCGCGAAGATCAGCCCATACCCCACGCCACGATGGATGATGTCACCCCAACTAATCGTTGTGGGATCGCTCAGGCCGAGAAAGGCGAGACTGGCCTGGATGACAATCGCCGATTGCACGGTGAGCACGAACTTCGCCGTCGCCACCGGCACTGTGGCGGGCAGGACGTGCCGCGTCAGGATCGCCGCGGGATGCACACCGATAGCACGGGCGGCCTCGATATAGCCGGCGGCGAGTTCGATGGCGACGCGAGCGCGTATCACGCGGGTGAACGCCGGCCAGGAAATCAGCCCGACGGTGATCGTAATCACAGCTGGGCTTGGCCCGAGATGCGCGACGACGAGGATTGTCACCGGCAGGAACGGCAGCGCCAGGAAGAGATCGGTCGTACCCGCCACGAGCGCGCTCCAGCGTCGTCCGAGACCGGACAGCAACCCCAGTACCCACGCGATTACGGTCGAGAGGATTGCCGCACCGAAGCCGACGAGGAGCGAGACGCGGCCACCGCGCATCTCCTGGCTGAACAGGTCCTGGCCGATGTCGTTCGTGCCCAGGAGATGCGCGCTGCTCGGGCGCTCCATTGGTTGCCCGCTTAGCGCGTGCGGGTCATAGGGTGCAAGCCGGCCCCCGAGAGACACAATGGTCAGGATGGCGACGAGGATTGCGATACCGAACCACAAACGCGCATCGCGCACGATAGAGGCAGGACACCGCCGACGCCGCTCCGGATGATCCGCCATGGCAGCGGGTGCGAGCGGGAGCGTTTCAGATCGCATTGTCATGCCGTCGCCTGCCGCGGACGCGGATCGAGCCGCGCGAGCAGAAGATCGCTCATCAGCCCCGCTATAATGATCGCGACACCAAAGAGGAGAAAGATGGCTTCCAGGAGTGGATAGTCGCGGGACTCGATGGCGATGAATGTCAGTTGGCCGAGGCCGGGGTAGGCAAACAGCGTCTCGACAACCACCACCCCACCGAGCAGCATCCCGACGCGCACGCCGAAATACGCGAGTACGGGCGCCGCCGTGTTCCGCGCCACATGGCGGAGGGCGATGTGCGGTTCGGCAAGCCCCTTCGCCCGCGCCACGGCGACGTACGGCTGACCCGCTTCCGCGTTGGCCGCTCCGCGCGCGATCAGGAGGAAGGCAGGCAGATGCGCCAGGACGAGCGTCAGCCCGGGAAGGAGCGCATGCCGCACCGCGTCCGATGCACAGCCGACGAGACTACCCGCGCCACACTGGCGGAAGGGCGAGAGCGCGCCACTGGTCGGTAAAAGCGGCCAGGAGACCGCGAAGGCGAAGAGAAGCGCCAGTCCAATGACGAATTCCGGCAGGCTGCCACCGAGGAGCGCGGCGAGACCGAGCGCGGTGGACCAGCGCGACCGCGCGTGCCACGCCAGCAACAGGCCGAGGAGTGAACCGAGGGAAGTGGCGATCAGGAGCGACCCGCCCGCGAGGAAGAGCGTCCACCCGATCCGGTGCAGCACGAGCGTGCGAACGGGCTGGTTGAAGTGAATAGAGAAACCGAGATCGCCGCGTGCCGTCGCGAGCAGGTAATCACCGAACTGCGCGGGCAGCGGCCGATCCAGGCCGTAGTAGCGCAGGAGATGGTCGTGCGCCGCCGGGCTGAGCGCCACCGGCTGATCCTGCCCGCCGCCTTGTAACTGCTCCACCGGATCGCCGGGGAGCAGGCGCGGCAAGGCGAAGTTGATGATGAGCAGCGCGCCCAGAAGCGCCAGCGAGCGGGCGAGACGCATCACGATCCCTCCTTGGGAGTAGCCAGTAGACAGCAGACAGTAGACAGAAAATCGCGCGAAGCGCTTCCGCTTCCAACTGACTACTGACTACTGACTACCGGCTACTGGCTACTGACTGCTATCAAGAAAGGCGAGTTTGTTGTCCACGAGCGGGATACCATCCATGATGCCGCCCCATGTGTTGAACCATCCCTGGTATGCGTTCGGATCGTAGAGCCAGTAGAAGGGTCGATGGTAGAGCGCGAGCGTCGGCAGTTCCTCCGCCAATATGGCCTGCATCCGGTTGACGAGCGCCTTCCGGCGCGTCACATCCTGCTCCGTTACTTGCTGATCGGCGAGTTGAGTGAACTCCGCATCGTGCATCGCATTGCCGTCCTCGAAGGAGTTGTATGCCTGATTCGCGTACCAGCGGCGCAGGAAGTCCGGGTCGCCGCCGACGCCGATATGCGACGTGAGCGCCATGCTGAAACGGCGATTCTTCATCAGGTCGGTGCGCGTCTTCGGGTCTGCCGTGATCGGTCGCACGTCCAGCCCGACCGCCGCGAGCATCAGCCGCACGATCTCCGCGTCCGCCGCGGATGGATCGGCGAGAAAGTCCACGACGAGGGGCTGTCCGTCCGACATCGCGCGCATCCCACTCGCATTGACGCGGAAGCCCAGGCCGTCGAGCATCGCGCGGGCGCGGGCGGGATCGTAGGCGTACTGGGGTACGTCCGGGTTATACCACGGGCTGCCGGGCGGAATGACGCCGGGGTTGCCCAGCGTGACATTGCCGTGGATCACCCGCTCCCCGATCTGCTGGCGATCAAGTGCGTACGCCACCGCCTGGCGAAATGCCTTCTGATCGAAGGGCGGTCGGTCTACATTGAAGATCAGCCGCATGATACTGAACGGCGGCGTCTGGAGCGTACGGTAGTTCGGCCCCTGCCCGAACGCCTTCACGACGTCATAGTCCATCGTCAGGATCGCGTCCGCAGCATGCGTCTGCACCCCGACGACGCCCTGCGCCAGCGGCACAAGCACGTAGCGGAGCGTATCAATCACTGGCCGGCCGCGGAAATAGGCGGCGTGCGCGTCGAACTGGTATTCGCCCGCCCCCTCCTTGTAGGACCCGAATTTAAACGGCCCACTGCCCAGCACCGCGTCCGGTGTCGCGAACTTCAGTGGGTCGCTCACAGGCTCCCAGATATGCTTGGGAAGGATCGGCAGGAGACCCGCGACATTCTCCAGAAACGGAGCGAAGGGGCGATTGAGCCGGATGCGCACCGTGCGCGTGTCCACCACATCCGCGCCCGCCACCATGTCGCTCGATCCCCACGGAAAGGCATGCTGGCGGTAATACAGGAAACTGAAGGCAACATCGTCGGCGGTTAGCGGGCGACCGTCGTGCCAGGGAATGTTCGGGCGAAGCGCGAACGTGTACCCCAGCCCATCACCGCTGACGTCCCAGCGCTCCGCGAGCCAGGGGATGATGCCGTGCGCGTCCTTCCATGTCAGTGTGTCGAAAAGAAGACTTGTCCGTACGACGCCACCCGGTCCGAGCGGAATGAAGGCGAAGGGCGAGGGGTAGCCGATATCCGTCCACCACGAGAGTGTCAAGCGGCGCGGCGTCCGGGCGGCATTCGTGGACGAAGACGCGGGCGAAGTCCCGGCGGGTGTTGATTGACACGCGGTGATAAAGGGTGCGGCGGCGAGCGCCGCCCCGCCGACCGCGCCCGCCCGGAGGAGCGCACGGCGGGAAAGCCCCGTGGAAACACGGTCGCCAGATTGCCTGCCGGCGTTCTGCCCACTGCCCACTGTCTACGGCCTACTCTCTAGATCGTCTGATTGGCGAGCCGCACATGATGATCCGTGAAGCGGGCAAGATTCGCCCGCTGGCGCGGTGTGAGCACTTCGCAGACCCATCCCCAATGGATGGAGACGGTATCGCCCGGCGCCACCGTTGCCACGAATCCCTTTCCCTCGATCAGCCGAGTTACGCGCTCGCTCCGGGCTTCGCCGAGCGCGAGTTTGCCCTCGTGCATGACGATCGGGCGGCGCTCAACGATCACATCCGCTCCCTCGACTGCCTGCACCGTCCCCCAACTGATGCGGCAGTTATCGAGCGTCAGGAGTACGTCGCCATCAAGATGTTCGGCGGTCCGCCAGACATCGAAGACATGGAACGAGTGGTGCGCGCGCGCGCCCTCCGGCGCTTTATTCGCGACGAGCGCCATCAACTTCGGTGAGAGCCGGGTACTGTACCGCTCGCGCAGCGACGCGTACATGTCGCGCACTTCGACGTGGTCGAGCAGTTCGTTACCGATCCAGTATGCCTCGACGACGCGGTCGTCGAAAGGGTCGGCGATCGCGTTACTCCGTGAGATCAGCGTCAAATACGGCATCGCGCCGGTAAACTTGCGGAGCATCGTCTCGAGCGGTGGCTCCCGCACAGTGGCCAGCCCGTACTCGAAGATCGTGCTGTTATCGTCGCCACCGCAGTACCGCAGTTTATTGGGCATGAATGCATAGCGGATAAAGCGGGTCGTGCCGTCGAGCGATCGCGTTGGGGCAGTGATGGTCTCATCCATGGAGCGCGTCCTCCGTCTCCCACATTGCTGTCAACTCAGTATAAAACTGGAGCATTTCCTCTACCTGATTGGCGTCAATCACCTCGATAATCATGCCACGATCGAGAAGCACGTGCTGGCCCACAGCCACATCCGGCTGGATGGCAATGCTCGCGCGCACCGTCTCGCCTTCAAGCAGTTCAACCATTGCGTATTCATCTGCAATGGCGACGACGCGCGCGATGAGCGGGAGGCACATAGCAGATTCCTCCGGTAGCCAGTAGTCGGTAGAGAGTAGACAGCGGGTTTCAGTCCCGTTCTGGCTACCGTCTACTGGCTACTGACTACTCCCTTGCGCTGCTCAAGCAGCCAGTCCGCCCAAGCGGCGATGCCGTCTCCGGTGCGGCAGGAGACCTCGAAAATCGGCGCGTCGGGATTGAGCGCGCGCACGGACGCGTAGAAGAAATCGCGCTCGAAATCCACCAGTTCGATCAGGTCAATCTTGTTGAGGATAATCGCATCACTCGTCACAAACATCTGCGGGTACTTGATTGGTTTGTCGTGCCCCTCGGCAGTGCTGAGGACGCAGAGACGCAGATGCTCGCCCAATGCCCAGTGCGTCGGGCAGACGAGGTTGCCGACATTCTCGACGATCATGATGTCGAACGCTGCGAGGTCAAGGGTATCGAGCGCCCGATCCACCATGTTCGCCTCTAAGTGGCAGTTGCCGCCAGTATTGATCTGGACGGCGTCCTTCGCACCCGCCGCGATCACCTTTTCGGTGTCAATGCTGCCGGCAATATCGCCCTCAATCACGCCGACACGCGCTTTGCCCTGCACCGCCGCCAGGGTCTTGATAATCAGACTCGTCTTGCCCGCGCCGGGCGAGGACATGATATTGATGGTCAGGACACCCGCGTCACTGAACCGCTGCTTGTTGCGCGAGGCTGCCTGGTCGTTCCCGACGAGCAAGCCTTCGAGGATATTGACGATTTTGACACTCTGGACACTCATGTCTCGACCTCCATGCTCTCGATCAATAGTTCGCTGCCATCGTCCGTCACCTGCCCGACGGTCTGGCAGCGGGGGCACTGGAAATCGGCGCCCGATGGCGTGTAGTCCGCGTCGCAGATCGCACAGTGGAACCGCATCCGCGTCCGCCGCACATTGAGGTGCGCACCCTCGGCCACCGTGCCAGGGGTCAGCGCATCGAAGTAGAAGAGAATCGAGTCGTCAATGATGCTCGTCCGTTCCCCGATCACCAGATTAATGGCGAGAACCTTCTTCGCGCCAATCCGCTGGGCATGCGCTTCCACCGTCTCCAGCATATAAGTCATGACGGATAACTCGTGCACGGCATTCCTCTACGTCGGCAGTCGGCGGTCGGCAGTGGTTCCGGTTCTCTTCTGCCGACTGCTGATCGCCGACTCACTACATGGACCGTATCCGCATGTATCGTCGGATATCGGGAATCTGGATGGCGACAGCGCCCGCCACCGCGAACAAAAGGCCGATAAAGAGTCGCTTGCGCATCATGCCCTCCTATTTCTATCCCCTGTCTACCACCTGCCGCCTGATGTCTACATCCTCCGAATACGCAGATACCGGCGCACATCCGACATCTGCATCAGCAGGATGGCGACGAACGCGACGACCAACGCACCAATCAATATGTACCGCCCAATAGTGGGCAGCGCAATAAGCCAACCAACGACCAGCAGCACGGCTGCGAGAAGGAGCACAAGAGTGACGATAAGCGCTTTCATGGCATTCACCTCCTACGAGCAATGAGGGAGAGGCATGCACAACCGCACGCCCTTTTTGGCCCTAGCCCTCGGCACCGAGCGCTCGTCCCTCCCTCCTGCCCGCAGGAGCATCTCTACCGAGCAGACGCTCGGCCAATGCGCGAACGATCTCTGTCGCCTCCATAAGCGCCGCCTGAACCGGCGCACTTAGACCCATCTGCCCCTCTTCTGGCCCGAAGGTCAGCGGCTCACAGCCGACGACGTAGACCGGCGGCGGCTGGCCGCCGAGCGTCCGCACCAGCATGAGTACGGTCAGCGGATCAATACTGTGCATCGCAATCGCGTTTGCATCCGCTTCCGGCAGCGCGGCAAGGTCCGGCTCAATAACGGAGATCGTCCCCGGCGTTTCGCCGCGCGCCAGGGTATCCACAAGAATCGCCGCGTCATAGTTGTCCATCAGCGCATAGGCGAGATCGAAGCCGCGAATGCCGAAATCCACGACGCGCACGCTTTCCGGCATTGTTTGCCGCGCCAGCGATTGGGCAACCTCGACCCCGAAGGCGTCGTCTCCGAGGAAGATGTTGCCGATCCCGGCGATGAGGATGCGCGGCGCGGTCACAGTCATGGCGTTTCTCCCGCTGGGGGATCGAGCGGCACGACCTCGTCGAGCGAGAAAAAGAAGCGGTGGCCGGGCAACCGAAGTTTGCCCAGATACGCCCCCGGATCATCGTCCACAGTGACGGCCACATAGACGCGGTCTTCGTAGTCCTGCTGGATAGACTCGACCGTCGCATCGCGGCCCTTCAAGGCAAGATCGAGAATATCGCCACCGCCGCGCGGCCATAACCGCACCCGGTCGCCTGGCTTCAGATCGGTTGTGCCGACACGCACGCGTTCGAGTTGCCGGATCGCCTCTTCACCCGCCGTGCCATCGGGATTCCAGACCTGCTCGTCCCATTCATTCATGATTCATCCTCGCCAAGCGGACGGAGGCTACGGATCACCCCGTGCATTTTCATGAAGTGCTCCTGTGGAATCGCCTCGGTCAGCGCGAGTAAATCCCGCCCGCGCGTATCGGACTGCTGAATCTCCCGTTTCTCATCGTCGCTGAGGGTCAGGATACGCAGGGTAAGAATCTCGTCAATCTCCGTGCCGTCGAAGAGATTCGTGGCGCTTTCCGGGGCGATTTGCGGGTAATCATAGAGAATGATCGGCGACGAGAGAATCATGCTCCGGTCGCCCTCCTCGCCGGCCAGTACCGGCCATGTCCCGACATTCTGACAACCCGCCACCCACTCCCGCGCGTCTGCCGGAGGATCAATGAGCGAGGTGAACGCGCCATTCTGAACGCCCAGAATGGTATGTGTCGAGATGAACGTCAGCGGGATCGCGTCATCCCGGCTCGGTGTGCCGGGCGTGACCAGCGGGGTCAGATTCTCGATGCGGACGGAGAGTTTGTAGATACCCTCCGCTATCCGTTCCGCACCGATTTCGATCATCCCCTCAATCGCCTGGTGCGTGCGGATCAGCGCCCCAACATCATTGTTGGCGGCGTCGCGCAGCGGTTCGACTTCCTGTGAGGCCGGGAAATGAATCGGCACGCGCGCTGGTGCGGTAATGAGGCCCGCCAGAGGCAGATCCACCGCATCCACGCTTCGCTCAATCGCCTCCTGCCACGGCCGGAACACTCGATTCCCGACCTGCAATTCGTCAACCAGGCGGAAGGGGAACCTCGCCCCCGGCCCCTCTCCGTCAAGCGGCGAGGGGTGACTCACACCGAGGTCCGTGCCTTCTGCGGAACATCCGGCCATCTCAGGTATTGCTCCCCCTCGCCGCTTGATGGAGAGGGGGTTGGGGGGTGAGGTTCGCTCGCCAACCGTCAGCGCGATGAGGTGCAGGAAGCGGACGCGTACAGTCACGGTGGCGTCGTCGCCGCCGGTGATGAGGCATTCCGTCTGCATCGTGCATGCATCTGTGCCGCGCTGCGCCGCGCTGTACGCCGCCGGATAGACCCCGCCAAACGTCCAGCGTTGCTGATTCTTCACGGAGGTCTGCCGGTAGGGATAAAGGAGATAGCCCTCATAGAGCACGGCGTCCGCGATCTGCTGTACCTGGTCGAAATTCATCGCTGCATTGCCTCCGCCTCAGCGAGCAGGCGCGTGACCACCTGCTCCCAGGTCGGTATTCCATTGCGGGACTTGTATTCGTACAATCGGTCGAAGGCATCTTGTGGCAGATCGAGCCACGCGGTATTGGGGTAGTAATGGTCCATCATCGCGCGCCAGACCGCGATAGGCAGCCGGAAATTCGCTTCCTTCTCCCACGGGATCTGACCGATCCGCATCGCTCCCTGCCCGTCTCGATAGAAGATCGTCCCACTGAACAGGAGGCACAAGGGTACATCGCCCTCCTCCAGACCGTGGAAGTATTTCGTCGCCGCCAGATTGAAGTCGTAGGTGCATGGCACGGGAAGATCAATGACCGTGCTCCCCGTGAACGGCGGTATGGTAACATTGGCGTGTGTCCAGAGCATCGTGCGGAGCGTCTGATTCCAGCGCTCCGGCTCGCCGAAGAGGCCGAGAAGCCGCGCCTGCTCCCCCGATGCATAGTGGCGGCGCGTGACCTCCAACTGGATTTGGCAGTGGAGCGCGATGCTCGCGATCTGCTCCTCCGCATCGGCGCACGCGACGCGCAGTTGGAATGCCAGCAGTGGGGCCGCCGCATAGGGAAGCGGCGCGGCGCTCTCGACGGTGAAGGTCAGATCATGCATGCGATGCCCGCCCGTCCGACTCCGCCCGCCGCGTCAGAGCGGCGAAGAATTTGCTGATCTCCTCCCAGACCTCGGTGCCGCCCGAGAGGCCGTGCCAATACATCCGCACCAGCCCGACGAGCCGATAGCACTCGTCAATCGGCACGCGGTAATAATCGTGCGCCCCACGGACCCGATTGACGAGCAGCGCCTCGACATCCGGCTCCATCTCCACGAGGGTTGGATTCGCCTCGATGATCGTCTCCCAAGCGTCGGGGGAGAGAAGCGATTCCGTCGCGCCCGCCGGGCTGGGGTAGTAGGCCATCATCTTTTCTTCGGCGCTATTGAAGAAGAAAAAGGCCATGCCGACGGGGATGAGCACGCCCTCCCAGATCGCATCCGTCATCTGAAAGTCCGGCAGGGCATGGATGTGCTCTGGAATCACCCGATACCGGCGTCCTGAACCGTGCTCGCCACCGATGGTCAGGGCACAGGCGGTACAGACGCAGACCACCTGCCGGTTGCCCATGTCCAGCAGATGCGGGTGATTGGGATCAGGCGGGATCGCCTCACCGCATACCTCGCACCGCTCCAGCGGCTCGCGCGGGCGCACAAACCGGCGCAGCGCCCCAAGTGGCGTGCCGCCATCACCCGGCGGGCGGGCCGGAATGCGCGGCGTCGTATCCTGGCTCATCCGTCCATGCCTATGGCGGCGAAGGAGGCAATCGGTACGAAGCCGTCCGGGGCGATGGACTGCGGGGCGGCGGGCGCCTCTGCCAACCCTTCCACCTCGATCCCGGCGACATCCGGCGCGAGGTCCATGATCTCCTTCTCAATCGAGAGTTGAAGGGTCAGCAGCGAGGAGGGGCAGCCGTGGCAACTCCCTTCCAGCCGCAGATAGACGACGCCGTCTTCGATGCCGCGCAACTCGACGTAGCCGCCGTGCGAGGCCATGTAGGGTCGCACGCGGTCCAGCGCCTGCCGCACGCGATCCTCCATCGCGACGGGATGAAGCCCGTGCAGGAGGAGCAGGTTGCGCGTTTTATCGTCTTTCGTGATCTCCGCCATGATCGGCTGCCCGGCGTCGCCCGCCGCGACGACGATTTCGAGCATCCGCTCGATACTGCCGCCGTGCAATTCGAGGAGCGCCTGGACGACCTCCTCAGCGACCGACCGTGCAGCCGGGTCGGTGAACGTCTCAATCTCATGAATCAATGCGTCGAGCCGCTCCATCCGCTGCTCGAAGCCATTGCCTTGCTGCATTTCCCACTCCCTTCGGTCGCTCATCAGGACTAAGAACTAAGGTAGCGTAGGCTTTAGCCTGCGTTCTATGGATAGGGACGCAGGCTAAAACCTACACTACCTTAGTTCTTAGTCCTGGTGAGCGACCGAAAGGAGTGGGAAATGCAGCAAGGCAATGGCTTCG
>JBPCPB010000214.1:0-4047 GCA_050999735.1 Thermomicrobiales bacterium
AGGGGTAACGTATCCGGAATACGCCGCGATGATCCATGACCTCACGACGCAAACCGTGACATTTGCGAACGTATTATTCGATTGGCGACTCGCGACCGGATGGGTGCGGAATCCGCGCTCATGAATCAGATCGGGCATGCGCACAAGCGGCGGACGTGAATTCCGTACGCTGCCCAAGTGCGGAAACGCCACTACTGCGCCACGTCGGAAGAACCCACATCTTCTAGAAGAAAACTGTAATCCACGTCGTCCAGGCCGTACTCGATACTCAGCCGCGTGAGGTTGCGCAGATACATCCGTCGGAGAATGTCGCACGCCTGTTTATAATCGAACAGATCATCACGAGCAATGCACCGCTGTTCGCCCTCGCCGCGCGCGGGCAGTTTGTGCGTATCCAGTAACTGCACAAGATACGCACGGTCTACATTGAGGATGTCCGCCGCTTCCTCAATCGTGAACATCTCCTGCTGCTCCTGAGGTTCGTTTTCCGAAGAGCGGAGGTTCGGTTGCGCATGTGCAGCCATCGGTTCCTCCGTATTCATACCACCGACGGCGGTTCCTCGCGCTCAATGACGATACGGCGCGGCTGGGCGGTCTCCTGCGGGCTGCGCGGGTCCGCGAAGAGGCGATCCACGGCCATCAAGCCCGCCGAACTGACCGCGTCCACGAAGGATTGCACGGCCAGCACGCTCTCCCGCGCGCCCTGCCGCAGATGCTCGCGTGTCTGCACCGGTAGCGCGCCAACGGCCTTGCGGGGGATTGCCGTCGCCTGCCGCTGCGCCTCGTCCATCCGCGCGGATGCACGGCGGCGCGCTTCGTCCATCCGCGCGCGTCGCGCCCGCCTGCGGCTCGGCATCGCTCCCTCGGCATCGAGGTCTACATCCTCGTCATGCTCGAAGACGTCCATATCCTGCTCGTCCATGTGACCCTCCCGATACTCATTGCTCATCGCTCATCGCTCATCGCTAGTTTACCCCAGGTAGACGCGCGTGACGATGTCGGTCAGCGTGTGGTTGTTGCGGTCGGTGATGTCGTCCGCGCTCGCGGCGATGCAGATCACGAGGTCCATCTCGGCGCGGAAGAGGATGCTGTCGTCCCGCTCGGAGAGGGGCGGGCGGAACTCCCATCCGCCGCGTTCCTTGAAACCGATGTGCTGAAAGAGGTTAACGGGATCGGGCACGCGGTCGTAGCCGATGTCGTACTTCTGGAGCGCGATGGCGAGTGCGTCCCGCGTTGTCTGGTGCGAGGCGGTGACGCCGCGCGTGATGTAGAAGCGGGCGTCGTCGGCGGGCAGGAGCAAATCGTGCCGCCCGACGCTATCCTGCACGACGGCAAGCATCGGATTGCCGAGGTTCGAGTAGAGCGTTTGGCCCTGCTGAATCATGATGCTGCCCGTGTGGGCAATCGTCTGGCTCGTGGAGAGATACTCCTCCATATACCCCAGCCGGAAGGCGCAGAAGGGCGCGGTCTGGCCGCCGTACGCGTCCGTCACCTGGATGTACTGCCCGCGCAGGACTTCCGTCGTGTCCGCCTCGCCGGGGTGGATCGTCAGGTAGGCGCGGGGAGCCTGCCCAGTGAAATCGGGGATTGCGGTCGTGCTCATCGGCGGGGGCCGTCCTTTCGATTGCGGGCAATCACTGCGAGCATTTCATAGATGACATTAGCGGCGAGCATCGCTGTTGTCTGCGTCGGGTCGAAGGCGGGCAGCACTTCCACGCAATCCGCCGCGACGATTTCCAATCCGACGAGGCCGCGCACCGCGAGGAGCGCTTCCCATGACGTTGGCCCGCCGACTTCCGGTGTGCCGGTGCCGGGGGCGTAGGTCGGGTCCACGAAGTCAATATCGTAGGTCAGGAAGACCGGACCGGAACCGACGACCCGATGGATCGCGGCATGTGTCGCCTCCCAGCCTTGCCGCCGCACTTCCTCCATTGGCCAGAGTGTGAAGCCCATGTCGCGCGCGTCCTGGTAATCGGACGGGCCATAGAGCGAGCCGCGCATCCCGGCCTGGAAGGAGCGGCGCGGGTCAATCAGCCCCTCCTCGGCGGCGCGGCGGAAGGGCGTGCCGTGGTTATATTTGCGCCCGAAGTATTCGTCCCACGTATCGCCGTGCGAGTCGAACTGGACGAGCGCGACGGGGCCATGCTTCGCCGCCACCGCCCGCAACTCCGCCAGCGTAATTGAGTGGTCGCCGCCGATGCCAATGGGAATCGCGCCCGCCGCCAGGATTGGCGCGATTCCCGCCGTGATCCGCGCGTAGGCATCCTCGATGTACCCTGGCACGACGGACGTATCGCCATAGTCCACGCATGAGAGTTCGTCGAAAACCATCACATCCACCGAGGGATGATAGGGCCGCAGGAGGACCGAGCCGTCGCGCACCGCTGCCGGGCCGAACCGCGCGCCAACGCGGTAGGTCGTCGCGGTGTCGAACGGGATGCCGACAATCGCCACATCCACACCATCGAGGTCGGTCACATACGGCAAACGCGCGAAGGTGCGAATCCCACAGAACCGGGGCGACTCCTGCGCGTCACTCGGACGATAATGCGGCACGATGATACCCCCTTCTCCAACACAGTAACGCCCCCAATCATCCGCAGATTGTGGCCGCGCGCTCCTGGGGTGTCAAGGGAAACCGGAAAGTGGCGACGATGATCGGAGTAACGGTACGCCGCCGCACCTATTGGCGATCGGAGCGCGGCGCTCGCCCCGTGTACCACTGCCCTCGCCATTCGAAAAGTTGATTTGCTGCGAAGTCACGGCGTTGAACAAAATCATGAATGCCTTGGGCGGCATCAGGGTAAGACCAGTCGGCGGCAATAATCAGGATGCCAGCGTGGGCTGGATTGACGCCCCATCCGGCACTCCAGCGTTGCCATGCGTGGTGAAGCAGAACGAAATCGTCCCTGTTCTTCGTCACTAGCACCCGATTATCCTGTGCTGCGACGAATAGTTGCGCGTCATCCGGTTCATACTTCATCCCAATCTCTTGGGAATGGACAACGTCATGTCCTAACTGCCGCAGCAGCACGGCGAGTCTTCGGCCAACACATTGGTCCAGATGGAATCGCGCCACGTTTTAGAGACGGTGAAGGGCAAGGGTAGGGGCAATCACCGCATCGAGCGCGTCTTTGTGCTGCTGGTAGTAGATGACCGCCGCTTCGACCGCCTCAGGGGCAATCTCGTAATCCTCAGCAGTCTGTCGAACATCCCAATTCGCGCCAATCAGATGACCGATGAGCGCCCACACGGGAATGCCTTCTTCGCGGAGGATCGCGTACTGCACTCCGTGGCGGCGCGGGTCCGTACCGATGTAGTGTGCTATCGCTTGTTCAGCAGTCGCGGCCATCGATCATGCTCCCGTCTGCATCCTGCATCACTCTCCAAAGCGATCCTCTGATCGCAAGTCTACTACGCGGTCGGTATCGCGTCGCTTGATGTGACATGCGCCGCGTGCGCATGAGCGCCGCGCGTTTCCGCCGGATCCGCACGCAGGACGCGGAGGGCGTTCGCGGTGACGAGGAGCGAGATGCCCATGTCCGCAAAGACGGCGAGCCAGAGATTGGTGACGCCCGCGAAGGTGAGGGTGAGAAAGATTGCTTTGACGATCAGCGACGCCGCGATGTTCTGCCGGATAATACCGAGCGTCCGCCGGGCGAGGCGGATCGCGTCCGGCAAGCGGCCGAGATCGTCTCCCATCAGCGCGACATCCGCCGCCTCGATTGCGACATCCGTGCCCGCCGCGCCCATCGCCACGCCGACCGAGGCGGTCGCGAGGGCGGGCGCGTCGTTGATGCCGTCCCCGACCATCGCGACCGGCCCGTCCGCCGCCAGCGCGCGCACTGCCTCCGCCTTGTCGGCGGGCAGCAGGTCCGCACGCACGTCGGTGACGCCCGTCGCGGCTGCGATCAGCCCGGCGGTACGAGCATTGTCTCCGGTCAGCATCACCACTCGGCTAACGAGCGACCGCAGATCGGCCACCGCCCGCGCGCTCTCCGGTCGCACGGCGTCACGCAGTGTCAGCAGGCCAATCATCCGGCCCGC
>JBPCPB010000205.1:0-18423 GCA_050999735.1 Thermomicrobiales bacterium
GATCATCGCGGACGAAGGCTCGCAGGTTCACTATGTCGAGGGTTGCACCGCGCCGGTCTACGCGACCGAGTCGCTGCACAGCGCCGTCGTCGAGATCATCGTAAAGAAGGGCGCACGCGTCCGCTACACGACGATCCAGAACTGGTCCTACAACGTCTACAACCTCGTCACCAAGCGCGCCGTCGCCTACCAGGACGCGGTGATGGAATGGGTGGACGGCAACCTCGGCTCGAAACTGACGATGAAGTACCCCGCCATCTACCTGATGGAGCCGGGGGCGCATGGAGACATCCTCTCCGTCGCCTTCGCGGGCAAGGGGCAGCATCAGGACGCGGGCGGCAAGGTCGTCCACGTCGCGCCGAATACGAGCAGCACGATCCTCTCGAAATCCATCTCGAAGGACGGCGGGCGGGCCTCGTATCGCGGCCTCCTCAAGGTCTATCCCGGCGCGGAGAACGCTAAGAGCAATGTCCGCTGCGACGCGCTCTTGATGGACGAGGAGAGCCGGACGGACACCTACCCCTACATCGAGATCGAGGAGGAGAAGGTCAACATCGGCCACGAGGCGACCGTCTCGAAGGTCGGTGACGAGCAGATCTTCTACCTGAAGAGCCGCGGCATCTCCGAGGATGAGGCGATCGCGATGATCGTCAACGGCTTCATCGAGCCGATCGTCAAGGAATTGCCAATGGAGTACGCGCTCGAACTCAACCGCCTGATCCAGTTGCAACTGGAAGGCTCGGTCGGCTAATTTCTCCCTGCGAGAACAGGGACGCGGGCGATCCTGTGTGGTCGCCCGCATCGTGATTCTTCGCATGCGCACGAGGTGGAGCGATGGCTGTCACGCAACGATTGATGACCGCCGAAGAACTCTGGGACATGCCCGATATTCCCGGCAAGCAACTCGAACTGGTGCGGGGGGAGTTGATCGAGGTGCCCACTCCCGGTGCGATTCATAATGTGATCGTGGCTCTGCTCTATCGCCTCATCTACGCATCCGTTTCTGAGCAGCGTCTTGGGATCGTGTTCGGTGACAATATGGGCTACGTTTTGAGCCGAGGGCCGGACACGGTACGCATCCCCGATGTTTCGTTTGTCGCATGGGATCGTGTGCCTGGGGCGGGCATCCCCGAAGGATCATGGCAGATTCCGCCGGACCTCGCGGTCGAAGTTGTCTCCCCGAGCGACCAAGCGGAGGATGTTTACGATAAAGCGCGTGAGTATGTGGAGTCGGGTGTGCGGGCAGTCTGGGTCCTCTGGCCGAAACGTCGCGCCGTGAGCGTGCATACGAGAGATGAGAAGACCGCCGAACTCGGCCCGGACGATAGATTGGACGGTGGCGACGTGCTGCCCGGATTCAGCGTGCGTGTCGGCGATCTCTTCGCGATGCCCACGCGACCAGAACATTCCACATAGCCTATTCGACATTTGAGGAGGAGAGCAGTTGGCAACGGTGATGAATGAGACGACACAAGGCTTCACCCGCGAGGCGGTGGAGGCGCTGTCGGCGGCGCGGCAGGAACCGGATTGGGTGCTGCACAAGCGGCTCGAAGCGTGGGAGGCGTACGAGCGCATCCCGATGCCGACGCTGCGCGATGAGGAGTGGCGGCGCACCGATCTCAAGGGCCTGAAGATGGATTCCGTGCTCCCCTATGGCCCGGTGCTCGATGAGCAGGGCATCCCGCCAGAGATCGCCGACGTGCTCGAAAACGCCGAGGAGCGCGGTGGCCTCTTCATCCAGCACGACGCCAGCACGATCCACGCCGAAGTCGCGGAGCGGTTGCGGTCGCAGGGCGTGATCCTCACCGACCTCGCGACGGCGATGCGCGAGCACGAAGACCTTGTACGGCCACACTTCATGACTAAGGCCGTCCCGGCGAACACGAGCAAGTTCACCGCCCTGCATGGCGCGTTCTGGAGCGGTGGTACCTTCGTCTACGTGCCGAAAGGCGTGACGGTGGACCTGCCGATCCACTCCGTCTACTGGGCGACAACGCCCCGTCTCGGCGCGTTCCCGCATACGCTGGTGATCGTGGATGCCGGTGCATCTCTCAACCTTGTGGACGAGTACGCCTCCGCGCAGAGCGACACGCAGGGGTTCGCCGCAACAGTCGTCGAACTGATCGTGCGGGACGGCGCACATCTCGAATATGCGAACTTGCAGCGCTGGAACCGGGCGACGTATTCCTTCCACACGCAGCGCCTCGTGCAGGAGCGCGACAGCACCGCGCGAACAATCAATGTCGGCCTCGGCGGGCAGCTGTCGAAGTACAACATTGATACTGTGTTGCAGGGCGAAGGAACATACGCACGCATTCTCAATTTGACCTTCGCGGACAAGAAGCAGATCTTTTCCTACGAGACATTGCAGGACCATGTGAAGGGAAACAGCGTTTCGGACTTGCTCTTCAAGTTCGGCCTGCGCGACACGGCACGCACGGTCTACAGCGGCCTGATCCATGTCCGTCCGCACGCGCAGAAGTCGAACGCCTATCAGCGCAACGGCAACCTGCTCCTCTCCGACCGCGCCCGCGCCGATTCGATCCCGAAACTGGAGATCGAGGCGAACGATGTCCGCTGCACGCACGGCGCGACGCTGGGGCAGGTGGACGAAAACCAGGTCTTCTACCTGATGGCGCGCGGTCTGCCCCGCAAGGATGCGGAACGCCTGATCGCCGAAGGCTTCTTCGCGCAGGTCGAGGACGAAATTCAGATGCCCGCTCTCGCCGCCCGCCTACGCGACGCGATTGACAAGAAACTCGCCGGCACCGGATATTGACCTAACCCCCGCCCCTTCCCTAAAAGGAAGGGGCGCAAGATGCGCAGGGGCGGTTCGTGAACCGCCCTTCTTCGTCGGCAACGATTCTTACGGAAGGCAAGAGTGCGATGGCATACATGACGGTCGCGGAAGTAGGGGAAATCCCGGAAGGCGGGCGCAAGGTCGTCGAAGTGGGCGAGACGTATGTGCTGGTCATGAAGATCGGCGGCGCGTATTTTGCCATCGAGGATGTCTGCACGCACGACGGTAACGAACTCTCGGACGGCCTGATCGAGGATCACACCATCGAATGCACCCGCCATGGCGCTATCTTCGATCTCTACACGGGGCGCGGCACGTTCCCCGCCGTCATGCCCGTCGCGACGTATCCGATACGTGTTGAAGGTGATGATGTGCAGATCGAAGTAGACGACGCAGGATAACCAGACTTCGGGCATCGTGATACACTCGGCGCGGCGTGGCAGCACGCGCTGCTTTTCCACAGAGCGTTGAAGGAGGAAACCCATGCAGACGAAGCCACGCGTTGGGAGTGATGCCATGCCGGTTGGTGCGGCGCTCGATCAAGGCTACACCCTGCCAGTTGTTTGGTATACCGATCCGGCGGTCTTCGCGGCTGAGCAGGAACAGATCTTCCGCCATTGCTGGCAGTACGTCGGGCTGGTGGAGCAGGTTGCCCAGCCCGGCGATTTCTTCACCTGCCTCGTCGGCGAGACGCCGGTGATCGTCACGCGCGATGACAGCGGGGTGATTCAGGCATTCGTCAATGTCTGCCGCCATCGTGGCTCACAGTTGATAAATCAGGAATGCGGCCACTGCACGGTCTTCCAGTGCGCGTATCATGCTTGGTCCTACAATCTGGACGGCAGTTTGCGTGCCGCGCCGGGGATGCGCGATGAACCGGGCTTCGACCGCGATCAGTTCCCGCTCTTCGCGGCACGGGCAGAGACGTGGGGGCCATTTATCTTCGTCAATCTCGACCCCGCTGCACCCTCGCTACAGACCATGCTGGCTGAGTTGCCGGGCCTCGTGGAGCGGACGGGCGCGTCGCTCCTCGATATCAAACGGCGCGTGCGGCGTGTCTACGACATCGAGGCGAACTGGAAAGTCGTCGTGGATAATTACCTCGAATGCTATCACTGCCCGGTCGCGCATCCCGGCTTCACGCAGTTGATTGATGTCCGGGATTACACGATCCGGGAGTACGACTATTTCTCGACGCAGACCGGCCCGCTGAAGGAGTCACAGTCGCTCTACGATGCCAGCGGCGGTGTCACGGATGGATTCTACGCCTTCCTCTGGCCGAACTTCACGCTGAATATCTATCCGGGGCCGGGCAATGTCTCGCTCAACCTCTTCCTGCCGCTCGGCCCGAACCGGACGCGCGCGATCTTCGAGTATTGCTTCGTTGACGCGGTCGGCGCGCAGGAGGAAAGCGACTTCGTCGCCTTCATCGAGCAGGTGCAGAGAGAGGACATCGTCCTCTGCGAATCGGTGCAGCGCGGTCTCCGCACCGGCTACCTCCAGCAGGGTAAACTGATGCTCCGCCAGGAACGCGCCCTCCAACACTTCCAACGCCTCGTCTACCAATTTCTCGGCGATGATCCGGCGCACACGGCGTAAGAGCCGGTTTCAAAACCACCAAGACACCAAGAACACAAAGAACACCACGATCAAGAAACAGTTCTTCCCCCTTCGTGTTCTTGGTGGTCCTTGGTGTCTTGGTGGTTTCTCTTTCGTCAGTTTTGCAACAGGCTCTAAAGTCAATCGAAACCGGGAAGAACCGCAAAGGCGCAAAGAACGCAGAGGACGCAAAGAGGGAAAAAGAATTTCTTCTCTTCCCTCTTTGCACTCTTTGTCCGTGACACGCTCTCATTGCGGAGTCTGGTATCGAGGGTAACGGAATGTCTCGCGCTACTTCTGCCATACCATGGCAAAACTGACGGGTTGGTTCCGATACTGACGCCACTTCGGCTTCTTTGCCAGCCATTCATCATCAATCAGCCCTTCGTGCATTTCGCGCAAGGACCAGCCTGCTGCCAACGCTGCTCGGACGTGATCGCTCAGGAGATGGACATAGCATTGGATCGTCATAGGTTCTCCCGATGTACTCTTGAAATGCGTTGGGATGCCACTCATGAGAAAGAACGGGTGATAGCCGACGAGGACGAAAAATCCTTGCGGGCGGGTAATCCGCGCTCCCTCCTGATAGAGCGGCCGCACATCGGGAAGATGTTCGTCTGCCAGAACAGCGGTCACCAGGTCATATACCTCTGTGTGGAACGGTGTCTGACGCATATCGCCAAGCACAATCTGCCGATAGACCCCTTTGGCTCGCGCCCCTTCCAACATGGCGGAGGTCATATCAATACCGTCGAGCGCGGCGACGCCGCGCTGTTTGAGCCAGACCCCGATGCGACCGGTGCCACACGCTAAATCTGCCACCACGCGAAGGTGATCCCAGGCGACCGAGTGGACTCTCTCGAGTAAACGCACGTCCATGACGTCCAGCACAATATCCTCATAGGTGGACGCCCATTCTCCGTAGCCTTGCTGCACGGAGCGGGTCGGGTAGTTACGCCAGTCAAAGTGTGCGATATCCATGGCAACTTTCTTTCTCGTCGTTCCCGAACACGCCGTTGGATAGACTAAGCGGAACCGGGGAGAACCGCAAAGACGCAAAGGACGCAAAGAAGGGAGAAAAGAATTCTCTTTCTTCCTCTCTGTGCCCTTTGCGCCTTTGCGGTTCCGTCGCTTTCGCTCTTCGATCAGAAGCCCGCGCGTTTGTCGCAGACGTTGGTGAGCGGTTCGTCCGCGATGAAGCGGCGGAGATTTTCGCGGGCGATTGCCCGCGTGCGCTCCTGCGTTTGCCTGGAGGAGGCGGAGCAGTGGGGCGTGATGATGATGTTTGGGGCGTCCCAAAGCGGGTCGTCTGGCGGCAAGGGTTCGGTGTAGGTCACGTCCAGCCCCGCGCCCGCGAGCCGGCCTTCCTTCAGCGAGGCGATCAGCGCCGCCTCGTCAATGATCTTGCCGCGCGAGATGACGATCAAAAAGGCGTCCTGCTTGATGAGGTTAATGCGCCGCGCGTCCATCAACCCGCGCGTCAGGTGCGTTTGCGGCGTGGCAACGACGACGACATCGGCGATGCCGAGCGCCTCATCGAGCCGTTCGAGCGGCCAGACTGCCTCGACACCGGGCGGCGACTCGACGGGCTGCATATCCACGCCGATCACGCGCATCTCGAAGGCCGCGCCGCGCCGCGCAATCGTGCTGCCGATTGTCCCCATGCCGAGGACGACCATCGTGTTGCCAGTCAACTCGCGCATTTTGCCGCGGCTCGCCTCCCATTTATGCTGCCGCTGGTTCTCCATCAGCGGCACGAGCTGGCGGGTGAGGCTGAGAAGCATCGCGAAGGCGTGCTCGGCGATGCAGCGGCCGTGCGCGCCGCGCATATTGGTGACGGTGACATCGCTGTCCACGAGATCGCGGATCGCCGCCATCGTTTCGATGCCCGCGCCGCTGGAATGCACCCACCGGAGCGACGGCCCTGCCGCCTCGAAACTCTCCGCGCCAATCCGGCCGAGGAAGGCATCGGCATCGCGCATCGCCGCCTGCTCTTCTTCCTTGCTCTTCGGGCTGACGAACTCGACCTCCGGAAATTCCTCCACGAGCGGATCGAACATCCGATTCGGCCGCTCCGCACCAATGACAATCTTCATCCTGATCCCTCCTCTGCCGCATGCCCCCACGCCCCACAATGGAGAAACGCACTCGGAACGAACGATAACCGATGCGTGTGGCTGTCATCATGCCAGTGATTGCCGCGCATTTGCAATGCCCACCGCCATCATCGTCCGGCGGCTTTCATTCCGCGACTGCTCGATTGCATAACCGGAATATGCGTGCCACAATCTCGGCATCGGATTGCACGTACGGAAGGAGCGAGTAGATGGAATCACGCGTGGAGCGGGTGCGCGGCGAACCGCGCTGGCAGACTCCCGGCCCGCAGCCGAACGGCTTGCAGGCGACGGACGCGGGACTCTGGGTGATTGACCAGGACAACCTCGATGTCTATTTGCTCGACTGGCAGGATGGGCATGTGCTCCGGCAATTCCCGACCGAAACGCACCATTCCAGCGGCATCACCTTCGATGGCGAGGCGCTCTGGGTCGCCTCGACCTTCACGCCAATCGCGCTCTTCCGCTACGCGCTTGACGGCACGGAACTCGGGCGCCTGCCGACGCCGGGCGCGGGCACGAGCGGCGCGCACGGGTTGGAATGGATTGACGGAAAACTTTGGGTGACTGTGCCGCCTGCCGCGACGACCTACGAACTCGATCCGGCGAGCGGCGCGATCCTGCGCCGGTTCTCCGCGCCGGGCAACCGGCCGCACGGCCTCGCGTGGGACGGCGAATTACTGTGGGTCGCTGAGACGACGCACCGCACGATCACCGGCTACACGCTGGATGGAACAGCCCGGCGTGTCCTCGCGATGGAACCCGGCCCCGATGAGGGCGCGAACCCACACGGCCTGACATACCGCGATGGTCTGCTCTGGTACTGCGATGCCGAGACGCGCCTCGTCGGCACGATCACGATCTGAGACATTGTGCGGGGAAGGGAGACGGCGATGAACGATCCGGCGGCGAGCAGGCTGGTGCGTGCAATCGCGGACGCGGTCGCGATTGGTATCGTGTTTCCCCGTCTCGATAGAACGCTGATCGTTGATACGCGCGCCGACGGCGACAATGGCCCGGCAGTGCTGCTGGAAGGGCGGATTGACACGCCACAGGCACTGCTCCAAGCTATCCGTCGGCACCGGCCCGCTCTGGGGGAACTGAGCCAGTTCTCATACGCGCCGTGGCACGATTCGACGCACGCATTTGCTGACGGCGGACCGTTTCAGGCAATTATTGCGCGGCTGGAGGCGCTGGAATCCCCGGACGCCGTGCGGGACGCGCGGATCGCGCTCGCGGACTTAACGCGGGAAGAGCGCGAGCGGCAATAACGGATGCCTCGCCGATCACGCGCCGCGTCTTTCCCAATGAACACGAGACCCGATGAATCCGCAATCCCTATTCCTTTCCCCCTCTGCCCGGATTGGCGAGTTGGTCCTGGCACCACTGGTAGAGGCCATCGAGCAGTGGCGTGACGGCGGCGAGAAACGCCTCGTCGGACTGCGCTATCTTGCGCATGCCGGACGTGACCGCCGCGAGGCCCGGCGACCACTGCGTCAGGGTTTTGTCGCTCGTCTCCGCGCCGCGCAGCACCAGGGACATTAAGGCAATCGCCGGGTCCGTCACGTCATGTGCGACCCGCAAGCCATCGAAGCCGGTACGCGACCCCTGATGACGGATCGCCGCCTGCGGGTGGTGGAAGGGCGTTGCGCCATGCTGCTCCGCGTGCGCCATCACCTCACTCTCCGGCAACATGGCGATCTCCGCCTGTGGGTCAATGAATTTGCGGATCATCCAGATCATCGCGGCCCGATCCAGCCGCACCCCGACACGCGTCACCCACTGCATCGTTTGTCCTCCTCAGTCATTTCACGCTGCTCCATTGTTCGGGTTGTGATGATAGCAGACAACCTAACCCTTGGCCCCTTCCTGCGAGGAAGGGGTGACTCATTATGAATATCCGGGCGTTCCGCATAATACCCTGCTCTTATGAAGGCTCGCTCCCCTTCCTCGCGGGAAGGGGTTGGGGGTTAGGTTCTCACCCCAGCACCGCCCGCAGCCGCTCGGCAACGGTCATCTCCTCGCCCGGCTTGAGCAGTGCGGTGACAATGCCGATGGCCCGCTCGTGAAGGAAGTTCTGCGTGACGGCGACTGGCGGATCGCCTTCGATCAGTTCGTTGATGATCGCCGCAACAGATTTCTCGACCACGCCCTCATCAATGCGGATCACGCCCGTTGGATAGGCGCGGGGCGCGTCGCGTTCCCCCATCCGCTCCACGCGGACGCCCCGTAGCCCGTCCATAGCGGCGAGGATCGTGGCAAGGCGGCGTTCCTGCTCAATCCGCTCGGCGGCGTGATCGCACGCGAGGAAGCGGCGCAAAGCGACGACCA
Organism: Thermomicrobiales bacterium; assembly: GCA_050999735.1. GTDB lineage: Bacteria > Chloroflexota > Chloroflexia > Thermomicrobiales > JALYUS01 > JALYUS01. The sequence continues at coordinate 8,845 of JBPCPB010000205.1, forward strand.
GCCCGATGATCTCCTCCTTGCCGACCTTCATTGGCCGCCCAATGCCGTGATGCGGCGGGCCGGGCAACACGCCCGTCGTGATGTAGCGGTCGCGCCAGGTCCACGTCTCCGGGTAGACATCCATGTCCTGATGCTGCAAGGCGACCGAGGCGATCAGGTCTGCCCGCCCGACGAGGATGCCCGACGCCTGCGGCCCGCCAATCGCCTTACCGCCGCTAAACACCACGAGGTCCGCTCCCATGCCGATCACGGTGCGCAGGTTCTCGACGGGCGGCAGTGCGGCGGCGGCATCCACGATCACCGGCAGCCCGTGCCGGTGCGCGATGGCGACGACTTCCGCCAGCGACACGACGCCCGGCGCAGTGCCAAACGAGAAGGCGAGCGCCGCCGCCCGCTCGGTGATCGCGGATTCGATCTGCCACGGCCAGGTAATTCCCTGCCCCGGAAAGCCGACGTAGCCGACTTCCACCAGTTGCGCCCCCGCGAGCCGGAGCGCATGCGTATAGGCTGTCAGATGGGGACGCTGGATGACGATCTCGTTGCGCAATCCGGTCGTGTCCGGTAAGCGATCCATCGCCGCGACATCGAATCCGGCGATGCATGCCGCCGCCGCGAGCGCCAGCCCGGCTGCTGCCCCCGCCGTCACGTAGCCCGCTTCCGCGCCCGTTGCGGCGACAAGTTCGCGACCCGCCGCTTCCTGCAGGTCCTCGATGCGCACGCACTGCTGTGCCGCCTCGGCCATCGCCGCCGCGACTTCGGGATGGAGTGGCGCGCCGCTCAACCGCGTCACCGGCCCCGCCACATTGATCACCGTGCGGACCCCGAGCGTGTCATAGATAGTCATGGATCCCTCATCTCTCTATCCCTCTACCGGCACGGTTTCCCTGCGCGCTTAGGTCGCATCGTAGCAGATGCGCCGAATCCTCCCCGACCGCTTTTCCCACCGGCGCCCTGCCTCCGGCCGGCCCGGAAAATGCGGGTTGCATGCCATGACACCCGTGTGGTACAGTGTTCGTCGCGCCCGCAAATGGGCAGTATGTGTGTGCATGCATAATCAGAGCGAGGCGAGGGCAATGCAGCATCCATTGGTTCAGATTGTCGGAGATCAGTTTCTCCGCACCGATATTCCCGTCTTCCGTACTGGTGACACCGTGCGCGCGAGCGTCAAGGTCGTCGAGGGAACGCGCGAGCGCATCCAGATCTTCGAGGGTGTCGTACTCAGCCGTCGGGGTGGCGGCATCAATGAGACGTACACCATCCGCCGCATTGGTGCGAACAGTATCGGTGTCGAGCGAACCTTCCTGCTTCACTCGCCGCGCGTGGACAAAATCGAAGTCGTCCGCCGGGCGAACGTCCGCCGTCAGCAGTTGTATTACCTACGCAACCTGACGGGCAAGAAGGCCCGCCTCAAGGAGCGCCGCGAAAAACACCCCGTCGGCACGCGTGCCGCAGCCCAGACCGCGAGCACCGGCGCGGATTAAACACCTTCCCTCGTTTCTCTGAGACCGGCCTGCAATACGGGTCGGTCTTTGTGGTTCATATCCCTTCTTTGTCTCTTTCCATCGCTGCGGAGATGTGCTACTATCCAGAGTGTACGTACATGAACCGCGCGACGCGGCGATGCGGGAGGGAACGATGCCACGGGGCACGAGACGGGTACTCCCCACATTGGACGAGGAATTGCATCTGACGCATGATGGGCATGGCCCAATCGCGGGTGTGGACGAAGTCGGGCGGGGCGCGTGGGCGGGGCCGCTTGTCGCGGCAGCGGTCGTGTTGCCTCCGGTCTTTTCCCCATCGCTCGCTGAAGAACTGTTGCTGCGCCTCGCGGACGTGCGCGACTCGAAGACCTGCACGCCTGCGGAGCGCGACGTATTCGCCGTGACGATCCGCGCGGTGGCAAGCGGCATTGGTGTTGGCATCGTCTCGCCGGGTGAACTGGATCGCTATGGCCTGGCGGTCGGCAACCGCCTGGCGATGCGCCGCGCGGTGGAGGCGCTGCCGTGGATGCCGGGTTACCTCCTGCTCGACTGGGTGAAGTTGCCGGAGTTGCGCGTCCCGCAGCGGGCCTTCGCGCGCGGCGACGCGACCAGTCTCTCCATCGCGGCGGCGAGCATCATCGCAAAGATCGAGCGGGACGCGATGATGGTGGCGTTGGATGCGAACTATCCCGGCTACGATTTCGCCCGCCACAAGGGGTACGGCACGGCAGTGCATCGCGCCGCGCTCCGCCTGCTGGGGCCGTCGCCCATCCATCGCTACCGCTTCGCACCCGTGCATGCCGCCGCTGTCGCCGCCCGCACCTATCCCTTGGAAGCAGCGGCAATTATCGAACCGCCGGTGGGGATCACCGGCATCGCGGCGCGATGACCAAGCCGCCGACGCGCAATGCGGCGGTCGGAGCGAGCGGCGAGCGGATCGCCGCCCTTCTGCTCGAACAGACCGGGTGCCGGATCATCGCGCGGAACTGGCATTGTCGTGGCGGCGAACTCGATCTCGTCGCTCTTGATGGCGATATACTCGTCTGCGTCGAGGTCCGCGTCCGCACGCAGGCGGGGCATGGCACGGCGGCGGAATCGGTCGTTGGGGCGAAAACCAGGCGCGTGCTCCATGCCGTCGCCGCCTTTCTTGATGCCCACCCGGAACACGCGGATCGCCTCGTCCGCATTGATGTCGTCGCCATCACGCTCGACCGCTCCGGGCGCGTCGTCGAAACGCTCCATGTCCGCGATGCCATTGGGGAGTCATGAATGAACAATGAATACACACGGGTAAGTGTGGTGGAGCAGGCTTCTCTCGGTCACCGTATCGCGGTGATCGGTATGACGGCGTCGGGCAAATCCACCCTTGCGCGGCGCCTTGCACGGTTGCTCGACGTGCCACACATCGAACTCGACGGCATCGTGCATGGCCCGAACTGGGTGGACCTGCCGAACGAGGTATTCCACGCGCGGACGGCGGAAGCGCTCAGCGGCGACGGCTGGGTTGTGGACGGGAATTACCCCGCCGTGCGCGACCTGACTATCGGGCAGGCGGAGACGGTCATCTGGCTCGATTACCCGCTCATCATCCCGCTTTGGCGTGTCTTCCCGCGCGAAGAACTCTGGAATGGCAACCAGGAGACGTTGCGCGGCGCGCTCTTCAGCCGCGACTCGCTCGTCGTCTGGATGCTGAAGACGCACCGGCCACGGCGACGCGAGTTCACCGCTATCTTCAACGCGCCGGAGCACGCGCACCGCACCCTCATCCGTCTCCGCTCCCTGCGCGCCACCGCCCGCTGGCTGGCAAATGTAGATGGACTTGCCGGGGTAGCATAGATCACGGTGACGGCCTTCAGCCTGTCAAAGCGACAAACGATAGACCGAAGGCCGCTGCCACACTCAATGCTCGTGCGGGTCTTTCGGGATGAGGAGATGCACCGGCCCGGCATCCGGGGCGTCTTCCGGTTCGATAATTTGCAATTTGCCGTTGACGCGCTGCACCCAGGGCACGGGCCAGCCACCGTTTTTTTCGGTCAGCATTCGCAGTTGCTCATCGAGCGGCGGGACGTCGTACTGGGCGCGTTCGGCGTCCGAGACTTCCGGCTCCACTTCGTAGATCGCGTAGCCGTGCGTGCCGATGCGGACGTATTGCGTGCCGTACTGCTGCGGCTTGCCGAGTGCGACGAGCCAGCGGTCGAGCGTGGCGGCGAAGAGCCAGCACGCCGGGCGGGAGCCGCGTGTCATCGCCTCGGCGGCGAAGTCGTGCGCGCGGCGGAACTCTTCTGGCAGCGTGCCGTGCTGGAGCAGGTAGGCGGCGTAGTAGTACTCGTCCGCGCTGCGGAGCGCGCCGCCCGCCACGAGGCTCTCCAACCGCTGCCGCCGCTCGTAATCGCGCAGATTCAGTTCCGGCTGCGTCATCTCCCGCGCCGCCACCGCCCGCCGGTCCGCCTGATCCCCCTCGAACATCGCCCGCAACTCGTCGCGATACTTCTCCATTATTCCCTATCCTAATCCAATAAAGCGAGCACAGAGGACACGGAGAGCGCAGAGAAGAAAAAAGAAAAGATTGTTCTCCTCTGTGTTCTCTGCGCTCTCTGCGTGCTCTGCGCTCGCATCTTCTTCTTTCCGTGCAGTATACGCGCGTTAGCGTCAGGCGGGGCGGCCGGAGCGGAGGGCGCGGTCGGTGTCGGTGAGGAGGCGGTGGAGGACGGCGTATGACTGGCCCATCCAGAAGAGCGGGTTGCCGAGCGAGAGGGCGTGCCGGTAACGGATTTCGAGAATCAGCGGCCCCGAATAGCCATGCGCGATGAGCAGTGGAATCATCCCGTCGTACGGCACGGTGTTGAAGACGAGCGGGTAGTGATTCGCCAGCGTTGCAGCATTCGCGTCATGGACATGGGCGTGAATGACGCGATCGAGAAAGGCGTCCGGCGGGCGCGGCGTCCACGATGGATCGCGCAGGCCGTTGAACCAGTCATGCTCCATATCCCAGCAGATGCCGACCAGCGCAGGATCGCAATCGCGGACGAGCGCCATCACCTTCTCACGGCTGGACGCAGCATGCACATCGCTCGCGCCACGCGCCCGGAGGAGTTCGACAGCGATCCGTACCCCACCGCCAAGCCGGAAGATTTCTCCTTCCGCCCAGTGGAGGAAGCCACGCGTCGCGTCCTGATTGGCGTGCAGCGTCGCTTTCGTGTCGCCCGCGCCATGCGCGACCATCGTCACGGCGCGCCCTTCCGTCTGGGCCATCCGCGCGCAGAAGGCGAGGAGCGGCGTGTACTGCGCCTGCACAAACGTGCGCTCGGTGTGCCATCCTTCGAGCCGGAAGCCGGGCGCTAAGGAGGCGTGCGCGTGGCAGGCAATGCCACGCGCGTGGTACTGCGCGAAGGTCGCGTTCCAATCCTGCTCGATCACATGGACGAAGCGGAACTGCTCGGTCGCCGCGCCATGATGGAGCACCAGTTCCGCCGCCCCCGCGCCCCACGCCCGCAGATGACTGAGGTACGCCGCCAGCCCCGACACCGACCCCCGATACCACCGTGGCGACGACGCCGATCCAATCGCATTCATGGGCTGAAACGATTGGGGAACGGAAGCACAGAGAACGCAGAGGACACAGAGCGCACAGAGAAGATAGAAGGAGAGAAGAATTCTATTTCTTCTCTTCCTTTGTGTCCTCTTTGTCCTCTGCGTTCTCTGTGCTTCATCTTTCCGTCTACCCGTTCAAGAGGCGGTGGAGGATGGCGGCGAGGTCGGCGCGGGGGATTTGCTGCTGCGCGCGGGTGGCGAGGGTACGGAGGGTGACAGCGCCCGCTGCGCGTTCATCCTCGCCAACGATCAGAGCGTACGGTATGCCCTTGCGCTCTGCATACTTGAATTGATCGATGAGGCTCCACTTCGGCTCGAAGGCGACTCCCGTCGGGATGTTTGCACCCCGAAGTTCTGCTGCGAGCTGGAGCGCGGGCAGCGGGTCGTCATTCGGGAGGACCGTGACGAGCGCTTTTGTGACGCTCTCCGTCGCGCCTGCCATGCCGCGCTCCTCCATCACGACGAGCAGCCGTTCGAGGCCGACGGAGATACCCGTCGCGGGCAGATCGCGCCCGCCGAGCGCGCCGATCAGGTTGTCGTACCGCCCTCCACCGCCAAGCGAGCCGACACCGCCCTCCGGCACGTACGTTTCGTAGACCGGGCCGGTGTAGTAATCCAACCCACGAGCGAGGGCAGGGAAGAAGACGGCTTTCCCCTCCGGCACGCCGAGTGCGGCAGCATAGTCGAAGAGATGGGCGAGATCATCCAGACCGGCCTTCGCGGCGGGAATGTCTGCAAGCAGGCTGTTCAACTGCGTCAATACGGCATCGTTCGCGCCAGTGATACCGACGAGTTCGAGCACGCGCTCCGCCGCCTGTTCGGGGATGCCGTGCGCCGCCATCTCGGTCTTGACGCCCTCGGGGCCAATCTTGTCCAGTTTGTCTATCGCGCGGATCAGCGTCACCGCGTCTCCTTCGGGCAGACCCGCGTACGGCGCGAGGGCGGCAAGAACGGCGCGGTGATTGACGCGAATCGCGTAGTCCGTGAAGCCGCACCCGGCAAGGACGGCGTTGTAGATCGCCACGCCCTCGGCGTCGGCGATCACGCTCTTCGTGCCGACGACATCGGCGTCGCACTGCCAGAACTCGCGGAAACGCCCCCGCTGCGGCCGGTCCGCGCGCCAGACGGGACCCATGTGATACCGCTTGAAGGGGAGGACGAGATCGTTCGCGTGCATCGCCACGACGCGGGCGAGCGGGATCGTCAGATCGTACCGCATGCCGACGTCGCGCCCACCGAGATCGGTGAAGCGGTAGAGCAGTTTCTCATCCTGCCCGATTTTGCCTTGCAGGACTTCGATTGCTTCGAGCGTCGGCGTATCGAGCGGCTCATAGCCGAACCGCTCGAAGACGCCGCGCAGGATCGCCGTCACTTGCTGCCGCACGCGCATCTGCGCGGGCAGGAAATCCCGGAACCCGCTCAACACGCGGGGATTCGGCCTTTTGGAAGGCTCTTGTTCGTTGTTCATAGTCGTTACCGCCTTAAGAAGGGCGCATCCTGCCCAGAGGGCACCCGGTGCGCCCCTACACTCATTGCTACTGCCCAAAGGGCGCCCGCTCATCGCTCATTGCTTGCTTGCGGTGGCCGGGATCGAACCCGGCTCGGTATGACGGTCATTTTCGATTGCCCGCGTGCGGTTGCGGAAATATTCCTCAGAGGGTAGAAAAAAGGCGACGACGATGGTGACGAGAACGATCACTGCCTGGAAGCGCATCGCGGCGGCAATCCCGAAGGCGTCGGCCAGCGCGCCCATCACCGGGACGCCGATCGCGCCGGTGACAAAGCCGAGGCCGAGGATCAGGCCGGACGCCATACCCGCCCGCCCTGCCATCAGTTGCTGCGCCATCACGAGCATCAAGGGGCCGGTGGAGGCGGCGAGGAAGCCGACGCCCGCGCCCGTCAGGAAGCCAATCGGGCCGGTGAACTGCGCGAAGAGGATGATTACCGGTATCGTCAGGATCAGCGCGCCGACGATCACCGCGCGCCGCCCGTACTTGTCTGCCAGCGTGCCGGAGCCAATCGTTCCTAACGCGCTGGCGACAACGACCGTCGTGGCGAGCGGGCCGTAGAACGTCGCGCCGTAGCCGAGCGACTTGTACCACGTCGGGATGAACGCCTCGATGCCGATTACCGTCCACGAGCGCGAGGCCATCACGCCGATAATCGCGAGCATGGGCAGAATCGGGATCGGCGCGCGCGTGACGACGATGCCGGGCATCACCGGCGCAGGGCGGCGCACGGCAATCTTGCGCATCTCGAAGAGGAGCCAGATCGCGCTGAAGATGCCGGGAAAGAACATCACCACCGTGCCGTGGATGCCGAAGAGCGTGAAGATCACCGCGCCGATGATCGGGCCGAGCGCGACGCCCATCGTGCCGCCCGTCACATAGACGGACATCGCGACATTGCGTTGCTTTTCGGGGATCACAGCGTTCGCATTGAGCGCGCCGAGTGGGTGATAGCAGCCCGAACCGATCCCCGCCGCCGCCGCGAGCATGAGCAACACTGGGAACGAGGGCGCGAAGCCGATGGTGGAGAACATCACCGCCGTCCAGATGAGCGCGAGACCGATGAAGCGCGTGCCGTAGCGGTCAGCGATCCAACCGAAGAAGGGCTGCGAAATCGAAGCCATGCCGCTATAGGCGAGCGAGACGAGGCCGACCGTCTTGAGGTCGAGCGTGAAGCGGTCGGTGAGCAGCGGATACAGAACGGGCAGCAGCCCGACATAGAGGTCCACCGAGAAGTGGCCGGACATCAGTGTGAGGAGCGGGCGGTTACGGAGCACACTCGTCTGCGCGACCATCGTCAGTTCCCTCGGTCAGTTTCCCATCGCGCCGCCTATCCCGACGCGACCGGCATTGTCGCATGGGCATGAATGCCGGGCAAGCCGCTTTCCCACCGCTTGCAATGAGGAAAGGAGTGAAGGCGCGCAAAGAGAGGGTCGAGAATGTTCACGATCATTTTCAGCGATGCAGGGTCCGTGGTGCGCATCCACCGATCGGGGATGCTGGCAGCTGACCGGTGGATCGGCACATCAGCCAGATGTCCGCGTGGTTGGAACCGACCGGGCGATGTGTCACCGACTCGTTTCCCCTATCCTCGAGGAGGTGATCGCTGGTATCGAGAAGGAGACGTCGCCATGTCTGTTATCGAGGTTGACAAGTTGCACAAGCGCTACCGCGACCATGTCGCGGTGCGTGAGGTATCCTTTACGGTTGAGCGGGGCGAGATCTTCGGCATCCTCGGCCCCAACGGTGCGGGGAAGACAACGACCGTGGAATGCATTGGCGGACTCCGCGCTCCGGATGGCGGCAGCATCCGGGTATTGGGGCTCGATCCGCAACGCGAGCGTGCGGCGCTGCGCCAGCGCGTCGGCATCCAACTCCAGGAGAGCGAATTGCCTGAGAAACTCAAGGTCCACGAGGCGCTGCAACTGTACAGTTCCTTCTACCCGGCGCCCGCCGACTGGGAACATCTCATGGACCTTCTCGGGCTGACGAGCGCGCGGAATACGAGGTTCGGGAAGCTGTCCGGTGGTCAGAAGCAGCGCGTCTCCATCGCCCTGGCGTTGCTCGGCCGTCCGGAGATCGCGGTGCTCGACGAGCTCACGACCGGGCTCGACCCGCAGGCGCGGCGCGACACCTGGGCGCTGATCGAAGATATCCGCGCGCAGGGCGTGACGATCCTGCTGGTCACCCATTTCATGGAGGAGGCGGAGCGGCTGTGCGACCGCGTCGCGGTGATCGCCTCCGGTCGTGTCGTCGCGATTGATAGCCCCGCCCACCTCATCGCCAACGTCGGGAGTGAGCAGCGCCTCCGATTCCGTCCGTCTCGGCCACTGGACGACCGACTCATGACCGATTTGGCCGAGGTGACCGGCCTCGTCCGCAACGGCGACCAGGTGCAGGTGACCGGGACCGGCGATGTGCTGGCTGCGGTCACCTCGGCGCTCGCACGCGCGGGGATCGTGGCTGAGCGCCTGCGGGTGGAGCAGGCCAGCCTCGAGGACGCATTTGTCACCCTGACAAGCCGCGCCGCCAGATCAACAGAGGACGCCGCCTGAATCTGAGTGTTGTTCGCGCTATCGTTAGCGAGCGAGTCTCCCTGCGCTCGCACACCTGAGAAGTAAAGGAGCGTTGCTATGTCCGCATCCACGCCTGTGGTGCCCCGGTCCGCGTTTTCCCGGCTCGTGGTCACGGAGTCGAAGTTGTTCCTGCGTGCGCCCATCCTCCTCTTCTGGGGGCTCGTCTTCCCGATGATCCTGCTGGTGATCGTCGGGAGCATCCCGGCGTCACGGGAACCGAGTGCGGGCCTCGGCGGCCTGCGCTTCATTGATGTGTACGTGTCGACGATGATCGCCTTCGTGCTCGCCATTCTGGCGCTTAGAGCGATTTGCAAAGGTATAGGAACGGTGCGATGCTGAAGAGATGAAAGCATATTCTGCCGATCTCCGCCAGCGCATCGTCCAAGCCGTCGCGGACGGCTCTTCCCAGCCCGTCGTCGCCGA
>JBPCPB010000254.1:0-4801 GCA_050999735.1 Thermomicrobiales bacterium
CGGTAATCTGGATCACCAGGGTATCCGCCAAAGCGTGCCCACACCTGTTCTCGTACCCGCTCATTGCGGGCAACCACATGTACACTCGATGATGCAACGCGGTACGGTGAGAATGTCGTCGGGCGCTGTCCATCGCCATTGACAACTTTCGCACCCTCCAACGCTTCGACCTCAGTGAAGAAGAGGTTGAGTCCCTGCGCCTCCAGAAATGCCTCGATGCCTGGTAGGCCACCTTGCGCGGGGCGATACGCGCACTCGGGCAGCCAGATCGAACGCGGCCTGGCGCCGACATGCCGCTGGTATGAATCAATACCGACCTCTAGTTGAGCAGTGATAGATGATGCCCGGACGAGCAACGGCAGGTAGCCGTGCGTCGCGGCGGAGACCATCAGTTCGACATGCCCGGAGCGTTGCAGCGCGGCGAATCCGGCGACGATGTTGCGGTTGAAGCGTGTCTGGAAGGCTTCGAGCGCGCGGTCGAAATGCTCCGCGTACATCATCGCAACCCGCGCCTCACGCGCGAACCCCTCATGCGCGAAGCGGATGCGGTCGGATTCCGCGCGGCGTAGGCGATCCAGCAGGTATGTTTCCAGATTGGCGATCACTGCGGCGTCGGAAAGTTGCTCCATCAGGATCGGCGTCAGGCCAATCGTCAGCCGGAACGGCACGCCACGCTCCGCCATGTCGGTCAGTGCAATCAGAAGCGGGATATACGTCGTTGACGCCGCCTCGTGGATCCATTCCTCGCCATGCGGCCACTGCCCCTGCCGCCGCGCATACGGCAAATGACCGTGCAGCACGAAAACGAGTGCTGAGTGCTGAGTGCTGAGTGCTGAGTGCCCCGCAGCGGAACCCATTGGTATGCCGTCTGTAGATGTTGCCATTGCAATGATTTCCTTCCGTGCGGTGTGTAGCGCCTGTGCTCAGCACTCAGTACTTTTTACTCAGCACTTCGTTACGCCCAGGATGGCATACGGGAATCAACCGTCTCGCCGCTCGCGATCAGTTGGCCGGGGAACTCATGTTCCTGCACTTCGGGGGCGATGATGACATTGCGGCCAATCGTGACATTCGCCGGGACGCGCGCGTTTTTGCCGACGAGCGTAATGCCGGTATTGACGCGGCGCGGATCGAGCATATTCGGAGTATCATCGCCGAAGCCGAGGCGACTCCCCGCGCCGATGTACGCCTGCTTGTCAATGATGCACCGCTCGATCACCGCGCCCTCGGCGATCACCGTGTCGCCCATGATGATGCTATCCCGCACGACCGCACCCTCGCGGACGATCACGCCCGGCGACAAAACGGAGTGCTCGACACGGCCACGGATGATGATGCAACCGTTCGAGACAAGCGATCGCGAGACATGTGACCCCTCCATGATCTTGGCGGGCGGGCGTTCCTCCGAGCGTGTGTGAATCACCCAGTCGGGATCGTAGAGATTCAATTGCGGCATGTCGTCCAGGAGCGCGAGATTGGTCTCCCAGTACGACTGCAATGTGCCGACATCCTGCCAATACCCATCGAAGGCATAGGCATAGACATCGCCCCGCTCGATGACCATCGGGATAATGTCTTTGCCGAAATCGAGCATCGTTCGCTCGCTGCTCGTCTCGCCGATTTCCAGCGTCTCGACGAGCAAGTCCTTATCGAACACGTAAATGCCCATCGAGGCGAGTGTGCTGCGCGGGTTTTCCGGCTTCTCCTGAAACGCGGTCACGCGGTCGTCATCGTCCGTGACGAGCAGGCCAAACCGGCTCGCATCCTCCAGCGGCACCGGCTGGACGCAGACCGTGACGGAGGCGTTGCGCCTGCGGTGGGCATCGAGGAGCGGGCGATAGTCCATGTTGTAGACGTGATCGCCGGAGAGAATCAGCACATCGTTGAACTGCTTCGGCATCACGTACCAGAGGTTATGGTAAATCGCGTCCGCCGTGCCGCGATACCAGTCCGACCGCGCTCGGCCGAGATACGGTTGGAGCATCTGCACGCCGCCACGGGAGCGGTCGAGGTCCCACGGCTGGCCGATGCCGATATGATCGTTGAGCGAGTGTGGCCGATACTGCGTCAACACCGCGACATTCGTGATGCCCGAGTTGACGCAGTTCGAGAGCGTGAAATCAATGATGCGATACTTCCCGGCGAACGGCACGGCCGGTTTCGCCCGCTGTCGCGAGAGGATGCTCAATCGTTCTCCCTGCCCGCCAGCCAGGATCATTGCGGCGACGCCGTCCACGGATTGCCCCCATCTCAGGATTCCTACCCCATGCCTGCTAAAACAGCAATTCGCCTGCCAGAAGGGAAAGCGAGGCCACACAGAGTATTATAGGCTGGATTGTTATCGGCGCGCTAGCGGCGCGGTGTGCGCTGGATGAGAGGCGGGACGGATGACGGAACTACTTTACCAGACCGACAGTTACCTGCGGGAGTGTGACACGGTAGTGACGGGACAGAGCGAGGCGAACGGCGCACCGGCCGTGATGCTCGCGCGGACGGTGCTCTATCCCGGCGGCGGTGGGCAACCGGCGGATACCGGCGTGCTGATGTGGGATGATCGGCAGGCGACGGTCATGCGGGCGATCAGGCAAGGCGCGGAGATCGCCTATACGCTCGACGGCCCCTTGCCGCCAATTGGGGCGACGGTGCGGATGCGCGTGGACTGGGAACGTCGCTATCGGCTGATGCGGACGCACACGGCGATGCACTGCCTCTGCGGCGTCGTTTTCCGCGACTACGGCGCGCTCGTCACCGGCGGTCAGATGGCCCTCGATCAGTCGCGGATGGACTTCGAGTTGGACGACCTCTCGCCGGAGCGCGTCGCGGCGATTGAAGAGGCGACGAACGCGGCAATCCGCGCCGATCTGCCCGTCCGCGTTCGCATCCTCCCGCGCGACGAGGCATTCGCCATCCCGGATCTGATCCGCACGAAGATCAATCTGCTGCCGCCGGGCATTCCCGAGGTGCGCACCGTGGAAATCGTCGGCCTCGATTTGCAGGCGGACGGTGGCACTCATGTCGCGCACACCGGAGAAGTGGGCGGCATCCGTATCGTCGGCACCCGCTCCAAAGGCAAAAGCAATAAGCGGCTGGAAATCGCGCTGAACGACGAACAGAGAGCATAACGCCCTCTGTTTCGGTAGCGCTCGCCCATACGCGCGGCAGGCTAAAGTCGGTTTCAAAACCACCAAGACACCAGGAACACCAAGGGCACAAAGAAAATACATCAATCTTCTTGGCGCTCTTCGTGCTCCTGGTGCCTTGGTGGTTTATCTTTCATCGGTTTTGCAACACGCTCAAGCCTACGCTACCGCTATTTCCTATGCCTTGAGAACGAGCGTATTCGCGACCTTGTCGTGCCAGCCTTGCTTGTTCGTGTCCCAGAGCATCCAGAGGTAGCCGAGATAGAAGATGCTTCCCGAGATAAACGCCTTGAAGAGGTACCGCCCCCACGCCTGACCGGTGCCGATTGGGCCGCCCTGTAAGTTCGTGATCCGAATGCCCGCGACGGACCGTCCCGGTGTCTGGCCGTTCTTCGGCCCCTTCCGCGCGGTGAGGAGCGGTTCATACAGCACGCCGATGATAAAGGCGATGATGAAGAAGATCACAGCGATACCGACCGCCGTACCATTCGTCACTTCGCTGGTGCCGTCCGCGTTCGTACTCACGCCGTTCGTGATCAGGACAATACCGATAATGACGGGGATCGCCACGAGCGCGGCAACGATCAGGGCATCAAGGAGGACGCCGATGAGCCGTTGGCCGAAGTTGGCGAAATTGTATTGCGGCGTGCCCGCGCCCCACTGATAGCCGGGTTGGCCGGGCAGGGGCTGCTGGTACTGCTGATAGGGCGGGAGCGCGCCGCCGGGGTATGGTGGCGGCGTACCAGGATAGGGCGGCGGCGCACCGGGGTATCCGGGCTGCCCGGCCGGTGGCGGGCCGTAGCCGGACGGGTCGGGCGGGTCGGCTGGCGGGTATGCCCCCGGTGGTTGCGGCGGATACGAACTCATGGCGGTATTCCCCTTCCATACTGTTGGCGATGATACGCGCGGCGACTTCCCAATTGTGCATTCCCCTATATAACGATGCAATGCCCGACCAGTTTCGGTTCCGGCATAAACCTCGGTGCCCAGACAATATGTGACGCATCTCCGCACATCGCATCGTCACGAAACCGAAGGTGTCAACGTTGTAATTTGTACTGCTGATGCATTGTTGATCCGCAGTGCGGTTTGACTCTCCGTTGCACGGGGCGTACACTCGCGCGAGTGCACTGATGGGAAAAGGGACGATTGGTTCGTAGCGCCAGGCCCGGTCGAGGAGGTGACCGGGTGACGAGGCGGGGGCTGTGCGAAGATTTCGGCGGGTGGCCCCCCGGCTGACACAGTCGTCACGTACGGAGAAAACCGGCGGCGTAAAGCGCCGACAATGACCGTGCGATGTGTCCCCTTTTTTCCAGAGCCAGCGTGATAGAGAGGCCGCACTGCGGTGTGGGTCGTATCATCGTGTGCGTGGAAAGGAAATGACGAATGTGCGGAATTTTCGGCTATGTCGGATGCGCGGAGACGAAGGTGGATGTGCCGGGGATGACCCTTGCCGCGCTCAAACGGCTCGAATATCGCGGCTACGACTCGTGGGGGATCGCCGTTCGCAATGGCGTCGGACTGGACGTGGAGAAGCATGTCGGCACGATCGGGCTGGCGGAGACGACGCTGCCGCAGAGCACGATCGGCTTCGGGCATACACGCTGGGCGACGCACGGCGGCGTCACCGAGCCAAATGCGCACCCGCATCAGGATGAATC
>JBPCPB010000305.1:0-5002 GCA_050999735.1 Thermomicrobiales bacterium
GCGCCTCTCGCGGATCCCCCGTGCGCAGCGGGGGCCGCCGCGCCTCGCCCCTACGAAGCAGACATCAAACAGTCAATCGCCCAACTGTGCCGCCAACGCAGCCGGTATCGTGACGGGGAGTTGGCAGGCATATCGCTCGCAGACATAGGCGGTTGCGCGTCCGTCAATCTGGTCGCGGTTACGAAGGAGCGGCGGAAGGGTATCTTCTGGCGTGCCGGGTCGTCGGAGCGCGGTAACGGTGTTCGGGCGGAATCGGTGACGAAGGACGCGAATGAGCGCGGCGGTGTCCGGGGCGTCCGGTTCCCCGACAAGCGCCACTTCCTGCGGCGTGGCGAGGGCGAAGTCGAGGGCACAAAGGATGCGCCCGAAGCCGGTCGGATAGCGTGTCATCGGTTCCCACAGCCCGCGCAAGACGCGGTCGGCCTTCTCCGCGTATCCGCGATCGTCATAGACCACGGCGAGTCGTTGGAGCGCCTCAACGGCGACCGAGTTCCCGGCGGGAATCGCGTTATCAAAGACGCTCTTCGGGCGGGCGATCAGCGCCTCGTGGTCGCGGCCCGTGTCGAAGAAGCCGCCATTCGTGTCGTCCCAGAACTGCGCGACCATCGTCTCGGCGAGCGCGTGCGCCTCGGTCAGCCAGCGCGGGGCGAAGGTCGCGTCATAGAGCGCGAGCAGTCCGTCCGCGAGGAAGGCGTAATCTTCAAGATAGCCGTTCAGTTTGCCCTGGCCGTCTTTGTACGTGCGAAGGAGCAGCCCGTCGCGCCGCAGTGCTGTGAGGACGAAATCCGCCGTGCGTTCCGCCGTGGCGCGGTAATCAGCGCGTTCGAGGACGGCGGCGGCTTCGGCGAAGGCGCGGAGCATCAGGCCGTTCCACGCCGTTAGCACCTTCTCGTCGCGGCCGGGATGGATACGCTTCTCGCGGGCGGCGAAGAGGATCAGTCGCGCGCGGTCAAGCGCCACCTGCACGACGGACGGCGCAACGCCAACGCGCTCCGCGACGGCGCTCAATGGTTCGCCGACGTGCAGGATATTGACACCCTCGAAATTCCCGCGCGTCGTCACGTCGTAGTACGCGGCCACGAGGCGCGCATCGTCCGCACCGAGCAGCGCGGTCAGTTCATCGGGCGTCCAGGCATAGAATTTCCCCTCGTGCCCCTCGCTGTCCGCGTCGAGGGTTGAGTAAAAGCCGCCCGCCGTGCCCACCATCTCGCGCGTCACCCAATCGAGTGTTTCGGTAACGATGCGGCGGTAGAAGTCGTTGCCCGTCACCTGATAGGCGTGGAGATAGACGGGCGCGAGGAGCGCGTTATCGTAGAGCATCTTCTCGAAATGCGGCACGAGCCAGACCGCGTCTACCGAATAGCGATGGAACCCGCCGCCCAGTTGATCGTAGAGGCCGCCACGCGCCATTTTCTGCAAGGTCCGCTCCGCCATGTCGAGCGTCTGCGTAGAGCCGGTGCGGACGTATTGGCGCAGTAGGAAATCGAGCGTCATTGGCTGCGGAAACTTCGGCGCGCCCCGGAAGCCGCCGTTCGCCCAATCGAAATCTTTGCTGAGGGCGTCAACTGCCGCGTCGAGCGCGTCCGTCGTCGCGCTCTCGCCGCTTGGTTGCCCGGCGAATTGGAGGCCGGTGCGCAGGTGGTCCCGGAGCGCCGCGACGTTGCGCGCGATGTCGTCCTGTTGTTCGTCGTACGCGGTTGCCACGGAGGTAAGGACGGTGCGGAAGGCGGGCATGCCGTGACGCGGCTCGGGCGGGAAGTAGGTGCCGCCATAAAATGGCTCGCCCTCCGGCGTCAGGAAGACAGTCATCGGCCAGCCGCCCTGCCCGGTGATCGCCTGCACTGCCGCCATGTAGATCGTGTCGAGGTCCGGGCGTTCCTCGCGATCCACCTTGATCGAGACGAATCGCTCGTTCATCAGCGCGGCGGTCGCCGGTTCCTCGAACGATTCATGCTCCATCACATGGCACCAATGGCACGCCGCGTAGCCGATGGACAGCAGGATCGGCTTCCCTTCCACGCGAGCACGTTGCAGGGCTTCCTCGCCCCATGGATACCAGTCCACCGGGTTGTTCTTGTGTTGCAAGAGATAGGGGCTTGTCTCGTCTGCTAACCGATTTGCCATCCGGCGCCTCCGATGCGGCCAGGGTCGTAATAGAGAGCGACCGCACGCGAATGGCGTGCGACGGTTCGTCCTCCAGTATCGCACCAGATACGGCATGTGCCGCTCTCCCTCGTACCGCCGACCACTTGCCTCACCTTGCTACAATCCTTCCAAGCGCTTCGTGATGAAAATGGCACACGATACACGGTAGAGGCAACGATGGCGGGGGATTAGGTATGCAAACAGATTCGGAGAAACCAATCGTCAACATCGTCGGCGCGCGCGTCGCGCTTGGGCCGATGCGGCGCGACCTGCTGCCGCTCTATCAGCGATGGTTCAACGACTTCAGCACGCTGCGGACACTGGCGATTCCGCCACAGCCGCTGACGATGGAGAGCGAATCCGCATGGTATGAGTGCATCGCCACAACGGACGCTTCGATGGTCTGCTTCACGATCTATGAGACGCAATCATGGCGACCGATTGGCAACACGGACTGGCGCGCGATTGATTACCGCAACCGGACAGCGGCGTTCGGCATCATGATCGGTGATGCGGCAGATCGGGGCAAGGGATATGGCACCGAAGCGACGAGCCTGATGCTCGACTACGCCTTCACCGCGCTCGGCTTGCACAACGTCATGTTGACCTGCTACGCCTTCAACGTGGCCGGGCAGCGCGCGTACGAGAAGGCCGGATTCCGCGTCTTTGGACGCCGCCACGCATGCCACTGGATGGGCGGGCGGCTCTGGGACGAAATCCACATGGAATGCCTGGCAACCGAGTTCGAAAGCCCCGTCCTCGCGCACATCTTCGCGCCGGATGAGCCGCGCTGAGTGGGGAACCTCACCCCCTGCCCCTCTCCGTCAAGCGGAGAGGGATGACTCGTCGCGATGCCGTGGCCTTCCCCAAACATCCCGATATAGCGAAGGCTCGCTCCCCCTCTCCATTGCGATGGAGAGGGGGCCGGGGGGTGAGGTTCCCCGGCCGTCATAATCGCGTCCGCACCGCCCAGAGTTCCGGGAATGCTTTTTCCTTCAGGGCTTCCATCAGGTAGGCGACGCCGCTTGTCCCGGCAGTGCCGGGGCGGTCACCGATGGCGCGGTCAGCAATGCGGACATGCATCGCCGCCATCAGCCAGTGCGCCTCCGACACGTCAACGAGCGCTTCCGCGACGCGGTAGAGCATGCCGCAGCGGGACGGCTCGCGATAAAGCGATTCCAGATCACTCCCCGCCCGTGCGAGCGCGCCGCGAAAGGCCATCCAGATCTGGCTCTCGTCCAGACTGCGGAGGCCGAGCGCGTGCTGTACCTGGCGGGCCTGCGCGGATTCCGCGCCGCTCGCCGTGCCGAGCGCGGGGCGAAATTCGAGGAAACTACGCGGCGGTAGATGATCGAGGAGCATCATTTGGTCGTTCAGAAGCCGCTGGATCGCCGCGACACGGAGCAAATGCTCCACCGCGACCTCGCAATCGTCCACGTCGAGCGCGCCAGTCGTGCAGCGGAGGTCGAGCAGTTGCTGCGTAAACCACAACTCGAATGCTTGATGGACAATGATAAAGAAGTGTTCCGCGGCCTGGGCGTGCATCGGCATATCGGGCGGGCCGACGGGCGTTTGCAAGGCCAGCATCTCCGGCAAGCGCAGATACTCGCTGTACGTCAGGCTGCTCTCGGTCGTCATCGCGGCACGCTCCGATGCGAAAGGCGACAGGTCACACGGTTGGCGCGGTTCACCACCATTTCGCCACCATCCGGCGGCGGCGTCAAGCGGGCGGTGCTATACTGCCGCCCGCACCGGCAAATTGGGGAGTGGCGACGGCATGAAGGGAGGCACGGGATGGAGGCGACCGAACTCTGTTATACGCCAGCGATGGAACTGAGCGCGCTGATCCAATCGCTCGATTTCTCGCCTCTTGAACTGGCCGACGCGGTGATCGCGCGCATCCAACTGCTCAACCCGACGCTCAATGCCTTCCTCACCTTCACGCCGGAGATCGCCCGCGAGCATGCGAAAGGCGCCGAGAGACGCGCACTCCGCTTTGAGCGGCGCGGCCCGCTCGACGGTATTCCTTACTCGATCAAGGACCTCGAACAGACGGCGGGCGTCCGCACAACCTTCGGTTCCAAATTCTTTGCGGAGAATATTCCCGCCGCGGATGGCGCGGTCGCCGCGCGGATGAAGGCGACGGGCGGCGTCTTTCTCGGCAAGACGAACACGCCGCATTTCGGCTACAAGGATATGTGCGACAACCTGCTCGGCCCGCCCTGCCGCAATCCGTGGAATACCGAGCGTACGTCGGGGGCGTCGTCGGGCGGCGCGGGCGCGGCGGTGGCGGCGGGGCTTGGCCCCATCGCGCACGGCTCGGACGGCGCGGGTTCGATCCGCATCCCTGCCGCGCTTTGCGGCATCTTCGGCATGAAACCCTCCTACGGGCGCGTGCCGTATTACCCGAACGCCGACTCCTTCGCCCTCCGCTCGCACAACGGCCCAATGACGCGCACCGTGCGCGACGGTGCCCTGATGCTCCAGGCAATTGCCGGCCCGGATCATCGCGATCCGCTGACGATTGACGCGCCACCCGACAACTACCTCGCCGCGTGCGATGGTGACCTTTCCGGCCTGCGCGTCGCGTGGAGCGCCGACCTCGGCTATGCAGCGGTGGACCCGGAAATCCGCGCCATTACGGAACGCGCGGCGCAACGCTTCACCGACCTCGGCGCGACGATCGAGGAGCCGATGCTCAATTGGCCCGACCCGTACGAGTGGCACAAAATCATCTATCAGGTCAACGTCGCCACCCGCAGCCACGAGCGCGCCCTCGCCCGCCCCGACTGGATCGAGCCGACGATGATGCGGATGATGCTCAACGCGGGCCGCTACAGCGCCATCGAACTGAACC
>JBPCPB010000359.1:0-7510 GCA_050999735.1 Thermomicrobiales bacterium
AGGTGGATCTGCTCCGCTGGTTCGTCGGTGATGAGGTAACGAGCGTCTACGCCGAGAGCCGCATCGGTGATGAGAATGCCGAGGTGCCGGACTTCATCAGCATCCAACTCCGCTTTGCCAACGGCGCGCTTGCGGGCACGGAAGTCGTCACGAATCTACCGCATGATTATCCGCTCTATCATCAACTCGAAGTCTATGGCACTGAGGGCGTCATCCGCGCGATGGACCCGGAGATGCGTACCTACAGCGAGACGGCGGAGGCGGGCATGCGCGAGCCGCTGAACTTCGACGCCCTCCTGCACATTGACACCGCCTATGAGGATGAACTACGCGGCCTGCTCGACGCGATTGAGCAGGACACTGCTGTTCCCTTACCGCCGGAGGAGGCGCGGCAGGCGGTCCTGCTCTCCGTCGCGGCCGTTTGGTCCAGTCAGCGCGGGCAGGTCGCGCATATCCAGCCCGATTTCAACACGCTGGAGACAGCGGAAGGCGGTGCGACATGAGCACAACCGATCAGCCTCTGCGCGTTGCCGTCCTCGGCGATGGGCCGCTGGCCCACCCGATGCTCGACGCGCTGACCGACCGGACGCCGGGGGCGCGCGTCGTCGCGGTGGCGGCGGAGGGCAGCACGCCGAACCCATCGGCGATCACGCGCGCGATGGGCGCGGAGGCGGTCTGCGTTGCCGCGCCGGTCGCCGATCGCGCCGCCCTGATCGTCGCGGCGTTGGAAGCGGGCGTTCCGGTCTGTTGCCCCATTCCCGTCGCGGGCGATCTCTCGACGCTCGACACGCTCATTCTGCGCGCGGCGGACGCGGGGGTGATGGTCTACGCGCCGAATCCGCTCCGCCACTGGATGCCGCTGGCGACGATGCACGCGCGCCGCAAAAGTATCGGCGCGCCGATTTCGCTCTTCGCCGCCCATCGCACGACCCGCGCGATCACGGGCGATCTCTTCACCGATGTCGCCCTGCCGCTGATTGATGTCGCCCTCTGGCTCGTCGAAGCGGAGGTCGAGCGCGTGCAGGTGATGGCCGAGCGATTGTTCACCGACGGGCCGAACGAAGGGCCGGATCGTGCGGATGCGGCGCTAATCATCCTGCGCTTCGCGAACGGCGTGGTCGCGACGCTCGAAGTTGCCCGCTCGCTGCCCGACGATTTCCCACAGGCGGAGGAAGTGAGCGTCGAATTCCTCGGCCGCGATGCCGTCCTCCGCGCCAATCCGACCAATCAGGCAATCACGATCATCGGCGCGAGTGGCACGACGCGCGAAGACTGGCTGCCGCACCCGGCCATCAGCATGATGGAGACGTTCGTCGAGACGATCCGCACGGACGCGACCGCCCCGCAATCGCTCCTCGATGCCCGCTGGGTGCTGCCCGTGCTCGAAAAGGTCCGCCTCGCCGCCGCCACCGGCGAAATGGTCCGTGTCGGCGGCGCCCTCCGCCGCTGATCCGCGCAATTGGGGATGGGACACGATGGTCTATGAATATACGGAGGACATCGCACAGCGGCTCCCCGCAGTCTTGCATGAGGTATTCGGCTGCCATGTGCGATCCGTCGAGCGGTTGCTGTCGGGGCAAGTTACCTATGCCTTCCGCGTCGAGGCGGATGACGGGCCAATGCTCGTCAAGGTATTCCGCTACGCGCACGTCCCTCGCCGCGCGACGGTGACATTTGTCGAGGAGACACTCGCGCGGGTCGGCATTCGCTACGCGGAGACGCGCTACTTCGATGCGACCGATACCTGGTTCCCGCACGGCTTTCTCGTCGGTGAATGGATTACCGGGCCGCTCGTAAGCGATGCGCTGAAAGATGGGAGTGTATCGCGCGATGCCTTCTGTGCGGAGGTCGCGGCAGTCCTTCGCCGGGTGCATGCGGTGCGGTTCGATGCCTTTGGTATCCCGCCGCTTGGGAGTGCGGGCGAGCAATCCCCGGACTTCGTCGCGTTCATGCGTTCGGGGGATCTGATCGAGGATTTGCATACCCTGGTAGACGCCGGGAAGGCCGACGCGGCGCTCATCACTGCGGGGCAAGAGCGGCTGGAGCGATGCTACGCGGCGATTGATTTCCTCGTGCAGCCGATTCTCGTGCATGGTGATCCGTCCGGTGACAACGTAATCCAGACCGCGGATGGGCCCGTGCTGATTGACTGGGACAACGCAACTATCACCAGTTGGGTCCACGATCTCGCCTGGATCACGTTCTGGTACGGCCCGGAGGCGTATGCGCCCTTCATGCGCGGATACGGCGCGACGAACGAGGATGAGGCGCACATCCGCGCACTTGAGGCGGCATTCCATACGCGGCTTGCGCTGCAACTCCCCCACTATTTCGCCTTCATCCTGCGCGACGACACAATGACCGCTTGGGCGATCAAGCAATTACAGGACGTACTCGCACGCTAAGTAGCGGGCAGTGGGCAGTGAGGAAGCGGAAGGATACACTCTCTTCCTCCTGCTCACTGCCCACTGTATTTACAAGCTGCGGACGAAGGCGCCGATGCGTTCGACGGCTTTGGCGAGCATGGCGTCGCTGTTAGCGACGGAGAGGCGGACGTAGCCCGCGCCGGCCGGCCCGAAGGCGTCGCCTGGGGTGACTGCGACGTACTGCGATTGCAGCAGTTGGGTCGCGAATTCCGTGGAAGTCAGGCCCGTGCCGCGAATGTCCGCGAAGGCGTAGAATGCGCCTTCGGGCAGCGGGCAGGTAATGCCAGGCAGCGCGGAAAGGCCCTCGGAGACGAGCCGACGGCGACGGTCGTAGGCGACATTCATCGTCGTGATGCACTCCTGCGGGCCATCGTAGGCGGCGGTGCCGCCGACCTGCGCGAACGAGGTGGCGCAGGTCGCCGTGTGGCTGTGGATCGTCGCGATCTGCGTGACGAGGTCGCGCGGCGCGGCGACGTAGCCCAGCCGCCAGCCCGTCATCGCGTACGGCTTCGAGAAGCCATTGACGATAATCGTCCGGTCCTGCATGCCGGGCAACGAGGCGATGCTCGTATGCGTGTGGCCGTCGTAGATCAGTTTCTCGTAGATTTCGTCCGAAATAACGATCAAATCGTGCTCTTGTGCCACTTGCGCGACGGCGTCCAGTTCGGCCCGCGTGGCGACGCGCCCGGTCGGGTTGTTCGGTGAGTTGAAGATGAGCACGCGGCTGCGCGGCGTGATATATGGGCAGATGCGATCGGCAGTAATCGTCCAGTTATCGTCCGGCGAGAGCGGCACCTGTACGGGCGTCGCGTCCGCCAGTTGCGTGGCTGGGGAGTAGGAAACCCAGCCGGGATCGAGGACGAGCACTTCGTCGCTGCTGCCGACGAGGGCGAGCAGGCTGATGGCAAGGGCCGCCTTGCCGCCGGGCGTGACGATAATCTCGCCGTCCGGGTCGTAGGTCAGGCCGTTGTCCCGCTGAAGTTTGGCGGCAATCGCCTTGCGGAGCGCCGGGATACCGGGCGACGCGACGTAGTGCGTGAACCCTGCCTCCATCGCCTCCGCCGCCGCCTGGACGATGTGTGCGGGCGTCGGGAAATCAGGATCGCCGCCACCGAGGTCCACGACATCATGCCCCGCCGCCGTCAGTTGCCGCGCCGTGTCCGAGACCACGAGTGTCGGCGAGGGCTTCATTACCTGCATCCGCTCGGCGAAATGATAGGTCTGCGTCGTCGCCATGGCTCCTCCGAAGGATTGAGGACTGAGGATTGAGGACTGAGTACCGCGACTCGATCCGTGCTCTGTCCCGCAAATAGCAATGACCGCTGCGGTCATGCATTTTCATCGTGTGTCAGCATACACTGTTCCGCCTTGCGGCTCCAACCTCCGCTCAGTCCTCATACTCTTTCACGATAGCGATGTCGTGATGCCTCGATGGGTATCGCTGCGTAGGGGCGATTCGCGAATCGCCCTCCCCGGAGCATCCGGGGCTCTCCCGCAGTAAACTGCCGCAGCAAGAGGGCGATTCAAGCATCGCCCCTACGCAAGGCATCAATCCTTCGTCACGCGATTGCCCAGACGTGGGAAGGTTGCTTGGGAAAGAGTGTGTCGAGCACGATGCGGGCGTCGTCGCTACGGATCATACAGTCGGGGAAGGCGTGCTGTAGTTCATCGAGCGATTTGAAGCCGAACAGCAGTTGAAGGAAGGTGAGATCAGGAAAGGCCGCGTGGCCGCGCGTATTCGCGTCCGGCTGCCATGGCGCGACGGCGGTCAGGCGACCATCGGTGAAGGTGAGCCGTAGTCCCGTCCGGTAGAAATTTAGTTCCAGGTCGTCGGTGTGCCCGACAAGAATTGAATCTGCTAGACGCGCTTCGAGCGCGGGCGCGATGTGCCGCAGGAAGCTCGCGAGATCGGCGATTCGCACATACCACGCATACGGCGGGCGGGAATCCCGTAACATGCTCGGGATCACGCGATAGATGGGATGCTCCGTGCCGACCTCGAAGTGAATCGTCGCAAATCGCTCGTCGCCCTCCGCCGCATACCGCGCGCCGACCGAGCGGAGAGAGCGGAGGACGGTCGGTGTGACCGCGAGCCACGAGATACCGGGCGCGAGTTCGTAGACCACCGCGTAGATGCCGGATCGCCAGAGCCGTGGCGGATGGCCGAGGAATCCGACCGGCCTCCCATCCGGCGCTTCGATCATGCAAAGATTGAGCCGGTAATCGCTCGTTGGGCTGTGGCCGAGGAGATCGTAGCGCCATTGCGCCGCGTCGCGCAGGCATGCGATGCGGCCACGGCGCATGCCGTGCTCGTAGGCGCGGGCAATGAAGGACAGATCAGCCTCCATCGCGGGGCGGACGCGGAACGGTTCCGTCTCATCCGCGCCGAGATCCGGCACATTCGCAAGGTGGCCGAAGCGCCCGGCGTCCAATTCCAATGCCACCTCGTAGCCAAATTGCCGGTAGTACCATGGGATGCCGCCGATCGCCTGCACCGCCTCGCCCCGTTCGGCGCTCCACTGATGGATGACATCGAACTGCGCGCGCACCAGGCCGCGCCGCCGGTAGTCCGGGTGCGTGCCGACCATTTCCGGCCGCCCGACGCCGAAGGGGATGCCCGCGTACGACCATCGCTGCGCGATCGTGCAGAGCGACGAGGCAATCGCGCCGTTGTGCGTATCCTCGACGATCAGGAAATCGCCCGCACCGGTCGTCGGATGATCGCCGCACATCATGTCCCGCGTCCAGACATCAATCCCGACATCCGGTTCGCCGAGGTCTTGATGCACCTCGGCATTGAAATCAGCGAGTTTCTCGGTGTCCTCTTCCGTCGCGCGGCGCAGCATTAATCCATCCCCGAGATCGCGCGGCAGCATCCGATGCGTTCCTTTCCTCACCCCCGACCCCTCTCCATCGCTCTCAGATCGCGATATGTTTGATGTCCGTCCGGCGATGGAGAGGGGAGCCGATCGGCGTGCAATCGGCTCTCAGTGGCAATGATTTCACTCAGTCCTTCGTCCTTAGTCCTCGGTCCTTCGTCACAGTGGGTAGCGATACTCGGCGGAGACAGCCTGCATATGCTCTTCGAGCACCTCGAAGTAGTCGCCGTACCGTTTCTGCATTGTCAGGAGCCACTTCTCACAGCCCCACGGAAATTTGCGTAACTGAAAGGTCATCTCGACGAGATCGCCGTACGCGAACTCGCGGCCATCATAGGTAACGGTCGGCACCGCCTCGACCTGTGCGGGGTCGCGATCCGCGAAGCGTTCGAGGCAGAAATCCTCCAGAATGGCATGCGGCGCCGCGTCCGCGACCTTGAGAAAGTGATCGCCCCCCTCCATCCGATAGATCGCCACGATCTTCCCAATCTCGCGGTACACCAATTCCTCCGGCGTATCCCGCACAATCACCCACACAGCCGCCCCCTTACGAAAATATTGAACCGCAGAGACGCAGAGGACGCAGAGAAAGAGAATGGAAGAGAAAGAAGTGAGTTCTTGTTTCCCCTCGCTTCCTCTCTGCGTCCTCTGCGGTTCAATCGGTTTCTCCTCATTATGCCGCGCGGGCGGCGCGGTGGACGCAGGAGGCGGGTTCGTACGGCGTGACGGGCGTATCGCCGTGGATCGCAAAGCCGCGCATTGAGCCGATGCCAATGTTGGAGGCGGTGATGATATGGCGGATGCGCTCCGGCACGAAGCCCATCATCGTCGCGGCGACCGTGTCCACCGCGACGGCGTTCGCGCCCGCGATCAAGTAGCCCGTCGGGATCGGCCTACCGTTCGTCGGCCCGAGGCCCTCCATGCCGACGATGCCGTCAATGATGTGCAGGTGGGCGGGGATGGCGCGATTGAGATCGCTGATCGCGTTCGACATGTCCGCGCCATGCAGCCGGATCGCGGTGGATTTGCGCGTCGCACCGTTCGGCGTCGTGACGATCGTCGCCGGCATCGCGCCGACGAAGTTTTTCAAGGCAAGCGTGACGACGGTCAGGATATGCGTCTTCATCTTCGGCACGTTGATCACGCGATCCGCCGCCAAAAATCGCTCCGGCACCGGGATGCGCCCGACGACGAGCGGATCCGGCACGTCCACCCAGGCCGGTTGCGCCTCATTGCAGTCGAGCCATTCGACGTTGTAGGGCGCGAGCATGTCCATGTAGCCGCTATTCGCGAAGGCGGCGGACGCGCTCATCGCGGAGGAAGGGCCGTCCGCGATCGTGATACGGCGCGCGCCGCAATCGCGCAGCAGCCCGCAGAGCGCGGCGACGACCGCCGGATGCGTCACCGAGGCGGTCTCCGGCAGCGCGCCATTGACGAGATTGACCTTGAGGACGATGTCGCCATTGTGTGGCACGAGCATCGGGAAATCCGCCAGCCGCGCCAGTGCCTCCCGCAGCACCGGCACATCGTACGCCCCGATCTCCTCCGACACCCGCACCGCCGCCTCACGCTCACTCACATCACACCTCCATCGAAACAATTAGCACAGAGAACACAGAGGACACAAAGAGCACAGAGATACGCATATGAGGACGAAGTGTTCAACTTTCTCTTCTCCCCTCTGTGTCCTCTGTGCTAAGAATCCGCGTCATGGACGGGCGATGAGGACGACGCGGCCGGTGGTCTCGCCGGGTGACTCGAAGGTTGGGCCGATGCGCGGGAGGCAGGCGAAGGCGTCCAGCGGCGTGAGGCCCGCTTCTTCCAGCGCGGCGGTGATCTCATCGAGCGTGTAGCCGCGCTCCGTATGGATTTCCTCGAAGCGACGATAATTGGGGCCAAGGCGGACGAAGCAGGTGAGGGTCATCGTCGCCAGTGCCGTCTCCGCATCCCACTCGGCCTGCTGGATGAAATAGGTCTCCCCGATCTCCTGCACCCAGCAGTTGCCGTTCCAGTCCGCTTCCAACCCGGCGCGGGTATTCATGTCGAAGACGAGCAGGCCGTCCGATGCGAGCGCGTCCCGCATACAGGCAAACGTCCGCACGAGATCGGCGACATCGGTGAGGTAGTTCAGGCTGTCATAGAAGCAGGTGAGGAGGTCCACCGGCTCCGAAATGGTAAAGGCGCGCATATCCTGCTGGATGAACC
>JBPCPB010000422.1:0-9122 GCA_050999735.1 Thermomicrobiales bacterium
CTTCGAGGTTGCTCACACCGTTTCACAAGAAAGTTGGGCCGTTTTCGACTGGCGAAGTGGCGATGATCCGGGCAACGATACGCTTTCCCGATAGGCATGGCATAACACTCGGCGCTGCCATCCATCCGTAGGGGCGATGCTTGAATCGCCCTCTTGCAGTGGTGTGGCGCTTCGGGAAAGGCGCGGATGCTCCAGGGAGGGCGATTCAAGCACCGCCCCTACGCACCAATGGCGGCACACTCTATGGCGACATGGCTATCGCGAAAGGGTATAAAAATCCGCCTTTGCCATGGCTATCGTGGATTTCGCGGGCGGGGAAGCGGTACAGGTGATTCAGCAGACGGATAGTATCCCTCGCTATCGCATCTTTATCGTCAATGGCGTCTTTATCTCGGGCGGTGTTGGCGAAGACGGGCGCGTGCGGCCGCCGCACCTCTTCACTTCCCTCGCGGAGAGTCTCGCGGCGGAGACTGGGTGGCGCGCGTCGGCGCTCTGGCCGTATGGATCGAAACGCATTTTCGGCATCCCGGCGTTTTTGGCGTTGACGCGCCGCACCACCTCACAGTACGCGGCGTTCCTCACGGAGTCTATTCGGGCGGATGTCGCGCGGTATCCACTGCACGAAAGCGAATCGGTTGCCTTGATCGCCTACAGTGGCGCTGTGCCCATCGTGCAGACAGCAGCGACGCTGCTCCGGCCGGCGATCCCCGTCGGCGCATTCGTCTTTTTCGGGCCGGCCGTTCTGCCTGCGAAAGCGCCGCACGATTGGGCGGGGGATGCGACGATTGGCTGCATCCTCGGCGAACAGGACTGGGTGCAGGGCGTCTATCCGCGCCTGCCGCGCCCGTGGCATGGCACGCTGCATCCAACGACCCACGCCCGACTGCGCGCGGCACTACCGTCCACAACTACCTACCGCACGATCCCCTGCGACCACTGGCCGGGCTACTTCTCACCGGCAATGTGGCCGCTGCTCGTCCGCGCGATTGCTGATCTAGTGCAGCCTGCAACCGTTCCCCGATAGTGGCGATCAGGTGAACGCGACGGGTTCGGAAACGATTTCCGCTTCGTAGCCATCCGGCGTCGCGAGGAAGGCGAGCCAGTTGCCGTTGAGGTTCGACGTTCGTGCCAGTTCCACCAAGTCGCGCAGTTCGCCCTCGCGTGGCTTCCAGTCCGGCCAGATAAATGCGTAATGGACGAATCCTGGCCGCGGCGCCGGTTGCCCCGCGCGCGGCTCGAAGAGTTCGACGCGGTACAGCCCCGTGCCCCGATCAATCATCGCGATCCGCCGGTCGCCGCGATTCACGACGTCCGCGCCGCGTGCGCTCTGCTTGTAGCGTTCCAGTAGGCGCTCGAAGGCGGGCGCCGTCGCCGCCTGCACGCCGATGTGATCGAGCGTGGAGGCCACTTCTCCCGGGATACCGAGTCCGACGAGGTACGCTTGATGCTGGCGCAGCCGCGCGGTGTTTGTGGTGCCATCGAGATCAATGTACCCTTCGCGCTCCAGTTGCGCGTCGCCCTTATCCGTGTGTGCTGACACTCTGAACCTCCTCAATTGCGGCGACGGGAAGAGCGATCGGCGCCATACTGTGCGCCGGTAGACGGGCGAGGGTCTGGACGACTTCCAGCAACTGGCTTGCGGGCGCGATAGACCGCCCCAATTGCTGCGAAAGGCTGGGCAGCGTCATGTCGTCCACCGTCAGGATGCCGCGCTCATCGAACATCGAGCGGGGGAGAAAGAGCGGCGCGTCGGTCTGCTCGCCGCCAAACTCCTCCAGAATGCACTTGCCACTCAACAAGCCGGAAACGGTGATGTCCGGCCCGAAGAGGCGGTTTTCAATTGCCCGCACCTCGATGGACGCGCCGGTTTCGGCGTTGACGTCATGCACCAGCGAGCGCATCGTCGGCGCGATCAAGGTCGCGCAGCCAATAGTGGCGCGGCGACCGTGCAGGTTGCGCGGCAGCGTCTTCCGCTTTTTCGCGCGCGCCCATTCGTCTATCAACAGGCGGGTCAGGCCGATGCCGTCCTCCAACTGCGGGAAGCCATCGTACCGGCTCGCGGGCGGGAGCGGCGTACCGGTGTTGAGATAGAATTCGTCCGCCGCATGGACGATCGTCCGGCCGTATTCGGCGCGCAGTTTCGTCTGCCAGCCTTTGATCTGCGCGAGAATCCGGCGCATCTCATCGAGCGTGAACATCCTGAGCGCCGGTTCATCGAGGATGCGATGCTGCTCGCGATACCATTCCTCGCGATGCAAGCCGCGCCGCGTCAGTCCGACCGGCACGGCGGCGATGGATTGCATGTGCGGCATCAGCGTCAATAAGTCGGCAATCGAGCGGTCAAGTTCCGCGCCGTCGTTCACCTCCGGCACGAGGACGAGTTGCGTGTTGAATGCGATCTCCATTGCGGCGAGGCGGCGGAGGTCCTCCATGATTTTACCGCCGCGCCCATTCGTCGAGCGCACCAACCGTTCGCGCACGACGGGATTGGTCGCGTGGACGGAGACATGCAGAGGCGAGAGGCGCTCCTCTCCGATCCGCGCGAAGTCGTCGTCCTTGAGGTTCGTGAGGGTTATGAAGTTCCCGTAAAGGAACGAGAGCCGGTAGTCGTCGTCCTTGATGTACATCGTCTGCCGCAGACCGGGGATGCCCTGCTTGAGGAAGCAGAACGTGCAGTGATTATCGCAGACATGGACGCCATCGAAGGCGGCGGAGGGGAAGCGGATGCCGAGCGGCTGGTATTCTTCGTTATCTACTTCGATGTCGAACTGCTCGTCGCCGCGCTGGACAGTGAGGGTGAATTCGTCGTATGCAGTGAGCAATTGATAATCAATCAGGTCGGACGGTTCGTCGCCGTCAATCGCCAGAATGCGGTCGCCGGGCCGAATATCGTACCGCGCCGCGATTCCCTCCGGGCTGACGCCGTCAACGAGCGCACCCTGACCAAACAACTTCCTCATCGTGCGTGCTCCTCTCCGGCAGTGGCGGCAGAGAGATGCGCGCCTGACTGTTCTTCCGTCGTATCGTCAAGCGGATGGTCGTGCCGCGTGCGCCGCCGCTTCGCGACACTCGAAAGGAGATGAATCCACTGCGCGCTGCGATGCGGATGGAGGGTCGCGCGCGGCAAATTGGCGAGGAACGACGCGGCGTCGGTGAAGGGCGCGATGGCGATGTACGAGCCGCCGTACTCCCAGGTGCCGTGTCCGTCCGAGCCAACGGTCATTGAAAGGTGATGTGCGATGGCGTATTTCTTCGCGGCCCAGTTATCCATCGGGGCGACCATGCGGCCGTTGAAGACTTCAATCGCGTCCACGAGACCCGCCGCGACGAGCCGGTCGAGCGCCGCTTCGCCAATCGCACCCTTCCGGTAACGGTCGTAGGGATGTGGGATAACGACGATCCCGCCTTGGGCGCGGATCGCCGCGCAAGTCGCTTCAGGCGACTGACCATTCGGGATCTCTTCGTGTAAAAAGAGGCCGATGATCTCCCCGGCGGTGGAGTAGACTTCCTCGCCGGGGATGACATGGAAATCCGGCCCTCCGGCCTCTTGCGCGGCGTCATATCCCGCGAGACGGCCATGATTGGTGATCGCGATGCCATCCAGTCCGCGCCGTTTCGCCGCGCGCACCAGCCGCTCCGGGCTGACCGGGCTATCGTGCGAATGCCAGGTGTGGGCATGGAGATCTATTTTCCAGCGGTTTCTATCCGAATCGGTCATACTGCTCCTGCTGTTCTGCCCTGTTCAGTGTGCGGAATCACATGAATAGTGGTGGAGCAGGCTTCAGCCTGCATTCCCGGAACGGCAGGCTGAATCTGCCCGAAGGGCGCCCGTCCACCAAATTTGGCAATTCGTCCGCGACAAAACACTATATACCCCGAATATCGTGCCAAACGCGCTCGCGCGGCGATGCAAGGTTGCCAGTCGCCGCCATCATCAGTATCACAGCCGTGATCGCCGCCGTCTCTGCCCGCAGGTTGCGCGGCCCGATCGATACCGGCACGGCGTCTGCGTCCGCCACAAGACGCGCGACTTCGTCGTCCGTGAAGCCGCCCTCCGGCCCGATGGCGACCGCAACACGATCATATGCCGTCGGAATCGCGCCGACCAGCGTCCGGGCCGCGACCGTCTCATGCGCGACGAAGAGAGGCGCGGCGACGGCGTGTGCCAGTGCGCCGAGTGGAACCGGTCCGCAAATTGCGGGAACGCGGCCGCGCCCCGATTGTTCCGCCGCCTCCGTGGCGATCCGGTGCCAGCGCTCTCGCGCGTGCATATCGTCAGACCCGATCTTGCGAATCGTTCGCGCCGTGATGACCGGCTGGATCGCCGCGACACCGAGCTCCGTCGCCTTCTGCACGAGCCAGTCGAACCGCTCGCCCTTGAGCAAGGCGGGGCAGAGCGTCACCGCGCAGGACGGTTCCGGCAGACCGGGCCGCTCCGCGACAACCACACCGCTGACCGCGCGCGCCTCGATCGTCACGAGCCGCACCCGCCATTCTACCGCATTCACGGCGTCGGCGGGGATCAGGACGATCTCTTCGTTGGCGCGAAGGCGGAGAACGCGGGCGATCTGGTGCGCACTGTCGCCGGTGATGGCAATGTGGTGTGCCGTGCGGGTCTCGGTCGGTACGAAGAAGCGATGCATTGGTCGTTCCTCACCCCCGGCCCCTCTCCATCGCCCTGAGATCGAGGAATGAATCAGATTTGTCTGGCGATGGAGAGGGGAGGGGACTTGTATGGAGTGTCGTGGCGTCCCAACAACGTCCCATGTATCTGCATTTCTCCCTCTCTCCTTTGCCTTGGGGCAAAGGAGAGAGGGCCGGGGGGTGAGGTTCCCCTTACCGCCGCCAGGCGCGCAGGGCGACCCAGTCGCCCATGTGCCCGCGCGTGATCTCCACGAATCCGGCCGCTTCGAGCGCTGTCCGCACTTCTTCCTCGCGCTCGACGATGATGCCGCTCGCGACGAGCCAGCCATTGGGCCGCACACTCGCGTAGAGATACGGCGCCAACTCGCGGATGATCCGGGCGATGATGTTCGCGAAGACACCATCAAAGGCGCCGTAATGCTCTTCCGGGCCGAGTGAGCCGACGATCAGCGGGAAACGGTCGCGGCCAATGCCATTCGCCTCGCCGTTGGATCGCGCCGCCTGCACCGCAACCTCCTCGACATCGAGACCGAGGACGTGCCCCGCGCCCATTCGTAGCGCGGCAATCGCGAGGATACCGCTGCCCGTGCCAACATCGAGCAGCCGGTCGCCGACCTGCACGAGGTCCTCAACGGCGATCAGGCAGAGTTGCGTCGAGGGATGCAGGCCGGTGCCGAAGGCCATGCCGGGATCGAGTGTGACGACGATGTCGCCCGGCTGCGTCTCATAGTCGCGCCACGGCGGCCGGATGACGATGGACTGGCCGATGCGATGGACGTGGAAATGCTCCTTCCACGCATTCGCCCAATCTTCCTCTTCGCGTGGCTGCACGGTCAGATCGCCGACGTAGCGCATTTGCGAGAGATGCCAGAGCGCCTGTTCGAGCGTGTGAATCGTCTCCGGCGCGGTTGGCGTGTCAGCGATATACGTCGCGACGATCACTGGGGCAGTGGTATCCACGCGCAGATTGTCGCCGTCCCGATCCTGAAGGTACTGCTCCTCGATTGCCACGCCGCCCTGATAGCCATAGCGCGCGAAGAGTTCACTCACCGCCTCGACCGCCTCAGTGTCCGCACTGACGCGCACCTCCAGCCAGCGCATTATTCCGCTCCCAATGGCGCGCCATCGCTGCTCGCGCCGCCGAGATTGACTTCCGATGAATCACCGACATTGACGCTATGGAAGTCGCCGTGGACAACCGTATCCGCGCCGACGATCGAGTTCATCAGCATGACGTTGGCAATTTCACTGTCACGGTTCAGGATCACATCGCGTACGATGGCATCCGTGATGACGACATTTTCGCCGACGCTCGCGTACGGCCCGACGACCGCGCGTTCGATCCGGGCGGACGGCGCGATCACCACCGGCGGGATGATGACGCTGCCTGTGTAGATCGGCGCGGTCGCATGGCTATTCATTCGCGAGAGCAGCACGCGGTTCGTTTCGAGCAGGGTTTCCGGGCGGCCGCAATCGAGCCAGAGGTCCATCGGTGCGGCCTCGATGCGCGCGCCATCGTCAATCATCACCTGGATCGCATCGGTGAGGTAGAATTCGCCCTTCGTCTGCGTGTCCGCCGCCATGATGGTGTCAATCGCGGCGAGGAGGCGGGCCGCATCGCGGAAGTAGTAAATACCCGTCACGGCAAGGTTGGTCGGCGGATGGCTCGGTTTCTCGATGATGCGCGTGATCCGCTCGCCATCGAGTTCGACAATGCCGAATGCCTGCGGTTTGTCCACTTCCTTGACGAAAATGACGCCATCCGCGTCCGTCCGCTCCAGGACGGAAAGATCGGTCGCGAAAATCGTATCCGCGAAGGCGATGAGTAACGGGCCATGCACATGATCGGCGGCGAGGTGGATCGCGTGCGCCTGGCCCTTCATCTCCGCCTGGTGGACGAAGGAGGAGGAGAAATGATATTGCCCCTCAACGTACGCGCGAATCTGATCGCCAAGATACCCGGTGACAAAGACGACGTGCTCCGGGTCGAGTGGCGCAATACTATCGAGAACGTGGCCGAGGATTGGCTTGCCCGCAACGCTGACGAGCGGCTTTGGTTTGCTCCATGTGTGCGGCCGGAGCCGCGTCCCGAACCCCGCCGCGGGAATGATGACATGCACAGACTTCTCCTCACGATCCGCTCTCTGTGGTGCGCTTGCCTCGATCTTGCGCATTCTACCGCATGTATGGGACCGTGCGGCGATCACGGAATAAGCGCGCTAGTCGTGGAGTTAGGTATACTGAGTCGAACGAGCCAGTGGACGCACCGGCGCGGGTGGCTCAAAGAAGTCGAGGGTGATTGATGGTCGAAGAGCGAGGGATGGACGGCGCGCGTCCGGCGACGAGTGCCGGGAACGCGCCCGATGGAACAACAGGCACGTCCGCGAGCGCGGCATCTATTGAAGAGGAGGCGCTGTTACAGGTTGATTCACTCTATCGGACGGCGCTCCGCATGACGCGGAACCCGCAGGACGCGGAAGACCTCGTGCAGGAGACCTACTACCGGGCGTTCCGATCCGCGCATCAGTTTCAACCCGGCACGAACCTGCGCGCATGGCTGTTCAAGATTCTGACGAACAGTTTCATCAACCAGTACCGGAAACGAGCGCGGCATCCACAGTCTACATCGCTCGACGATGTGGAAGAGTTTTATCTCTACAATCATCTGGTGGACAGCGGCGTGCAGCCGGAATCGCCGAACCCGGAGGCGACCGTCATTGACCAGTTCGCGGAGGCGGACGTTATTCAGGCGTTGGAGCAGTTGCCGCTGGAGTTTCGGCAGGTCGTGTTGCTGGCGGACGTTGAGGGCTTCTCCTACAAGGAGATTGCCGAGATTGTCGGTATCCCGGTCGGCACGGTGATGTCCCGCCTCCATCGCGGACGGCGGCGGTTGCAGAAGGAATTATGGGACTATGCGGTCGCGTCGGGCTATCTCGATTCGTTGCGCGGGCAGTCGGTGGCGGAAGCAACGTCGCGCCCGACGGCGTGAGCGGCAGACCGGACATGGGGAAGTGCAGAAATGATGACGATGACGTGTCAGGAATGTGTCGAGAAATTGCAGCCGTTCCTCGACCGGGAACTCTCCGACGCGGAACGGGCGGAAGTTGAGCGTCACCTTACCAGGTGTGGCCATTGCGCCGACTCGTTCCGCTTCGAGGCGGGCATCCTCCACGTCGTCGGGCGCTGCGGTCGTGCGACGTATGCGAGTAACGAATTCAAAGCGCGCATTCGCGTCGTCGTGCAAACGGCGATCGCGACCAGGGAATAGCCCTGCTCGACGCGCGATCATTGGCATGGTACCGTGGGAATGGGTCGTTGCGGCGCATGCCTGTGAAAGCAAAAGGGTCTTGCGAGATGATGGCAATCAACGAGTGGATCAAGAGCGCGGGAGAGAAACTGCGCGACGCCGTTGAGCAGGCGCTTCCGCCCGCACCCCGTCCGGAACGCGTTCCAATCCGCATCCCGGTGAATTATCCCCACTCACCCCGCCGGTATTCCTAAAACAGATAATAAAATCGCCAGGATGCCAAGAGAAACATCAGCACAGAGGACACGAAGAACACAAAGAGCACAGAGCAGAGAAACAGATGACTTTCTCTGTGTCCTCTGTGTCCTCTATGTTCTCTGTGCTACGTATTCCCTGGCGTCGTGGCGGTTCATTTTTGATCGATTACAACTGGGCCGGAAGCTGTTTACCGCCGTTCGCCAAGATCGTCGAGCCGTACGCCGTAGGCGGATTCCAGCGCACGGGCGAGGGCATCCAAATCCACTGGGATCGTCGGTGGTTCCGGCAGCACCCGCGCGGTCGAGGCGGGGTCCTTGAGGCCGCTCGATGTCCCGATGACGATGACCGTTCCGTCCGTCTCCGCCGCGATCCGCCGCGCCACCGTGACACCGACGACCGATGCCGCCTCGAGGTAGAGGCCGGTTTCGCTGGCGAGACGTCGTTGCATCGGCAGGATGTCCGATTCCGCGACGGAGAGCGCGTCCCCATCGGAATCCTGGAGCGTTTGCCACGCTTGCCTGCTCGCCGTCCCGCCACCGATGGAGAAGGCGGCTGATGGCGTCGCCGGAATCTGCGCCGGGCCACCATGCGCCAGAGCATGGGCATACGGGGCCGAGTTCGCGGGTTCGGCGACGATCATGCGTGGCAGATGGGCGATCACGCCGGCCGCGTGTAGTCGCTGGAAACCGCGCCAGATGCCGGGGAGATTGTCGCCGTACGAGGTCGGTACGACGACTGCCACCGGAGCGTCGCCGAGATCGCGGACGATCTCATAGGCAATCGTCGTGTAGCCCTCGACACCGCATTAGTCCGACCCGACCGGCGGGTCGGTTACATTGGTACCGGGGAACCATCCGTACCGCTCGATACCGAGCACGGCAATGGCTCGCCGGTTTGCGCCATCGTCGAGGCGGCACAAGAGCGCGCCATACGCGCCCATAAAGGCTTGCATCGTCGTCGGCACGTCCGTACC
>JBPCPB010000440.1:0-9165 GCA_050999735.1 Thermomicrobiales bacterium
CCCCTACGAGATGACGGACGATCGTTTTCGTGAAAAGGCATTATTTCTCGTCGTCATCGGGATAGTTGTCCGGGACCGATCCGCCATCAATCACTTGTCGGCGGCGCGCGCCATCCTGTGGGCCGATAATTCCCTATGAATCGGCTGAAGCAATGGCAAAGGCTGGCAACCCGGTATGAGAAACGGGCGGCGACCTACCGGGCGATGGTAGTAATCGCCGCCCTCGTGCTCTGGCTTGATTGATCAGATTTGCCCGAGCGCGAAGGGAGGGATTCATGCCCGCCGGTAAGATGCATGCAGATGAGGTGGACATCGACGGATTGCTCGTGAGCCGGTTGCTCGCGGCGCAGTTTCCGCAGTGGGCAAACCTTCCACTCCAGCCCGTTCAATCCGCTGGGACGGACAACGCGATGTATCGGCTCGGCGACGACATGACCGTGCGCCTCCCCCGCATCGCGGGTGTCACGGGGCAGGTGGACAAGGAGCATGAGTGGCTGCCGAAGCTCGCCCCACACCTGCCGCTTGCCGTTCCCGTCCCACTGGCGCTGGGGGTGCCCGGCGAGGGTTACCCGTGGCATTGGTCGATCACTCCGTGGCTCGACGGCGAGAACGCGACGATTGAGCGCATCGCCGATCCCCGCCAGGCGGCGACCGACCTCGCGCGGTTCGTCGCCGCGCTACAGCGGATCGATCCCGCCGGTGGGCCACCCCCAGGGGAGCACAATTTCGGCCGCAGCGTCCCGCTGGCACAACGCGACCGCAGCACTCGCGAGGCGATTGAAGCCTTGGACGGCATGCTCGACAGCGACGCAGTGACCGCAACGTGGGACGAAGCCCTCCGGACACCCGTATGGCACGGCGCGCCCGTCTGGATCCACGGGGACCTGTCCTCCGGGAACCTGTTAGCCATCCGAGGCAGGCTCAGCGCCGTCATCGACTTCGGGTGTCTGGGCGTGGGCGATCCCGCGTGCGACCTGATGATTGCGTGGACGCTCTTCTCCGGCGAGAGCCGGGAGGTGTTCCGCGCGGCGCTAGCGGTCGATGACGCGACTTGGGCGCGCGGGCGCGGCTGGGCATTGTCCTGGGCGCTGATCTTCATTCCGTACTACGTGAATACGAACCCCATAGAGGTCAACAAGGCCCGGCGCACGATCGACGAAGTCCTCAGCGATCGTGCGCGCGGGGCGTGACACGGATGATGAACCCGTTTGCCTCCAGCGTCTTCGTCATCTCACGTCACTCTTCATCGTCCTCTGGATAGTCGTCCGGGGCCGATTCGCCATCAATCACCTGTCGGCGACGCGCGCCATCCTGTGGGCCGATGAGACCCTCGCGTTCGAGCGATTCGATCAGCCGCGCGGCGCGATTGTAGCCGATGCGCAGGCGGCTTTGCAGCATACTCGTACTCGCCCACCCCCCCTCGCGCACGAGTTGCCGCGCCCGATCAATCAGATTGTCGCCGCCCGGTTCCTCGCGGATCGTCTTGCCGTCGTCCGACGGTTCCGAAACCTCCGGCTTGTACTGCGGCTCCGGCGCGAGGATGCGCCAGTGCGAGACAATCGCGGAGATGTCTTTGTCTGAGACGAACGCACCCTGAATGCGCTGCGGCTTGTCCGAGTCCGCCGCCTTGTACAGCATGTCGCCACGCCCAAGCAGCCGTTCCGCGCCAGGTGTGTCGAGGATGACGCGGCTGTCAATCTGGCTCGTCACCGCGAAGGCGATGCGCGCCGGGAAGTTCGCCTTAATCAGGCCGGTGATAACGTTCACCGACGGTCGCTGCGTCGCCAGAACGAGATGCATGCCCGTGGCACGGGCCTTCTGAGCGAGGCGGACGAGGGCGGTCTCGATGTCGTCCGGCGCGGTCATCATCAAGTCCGCGAGTTCGTCAATGATGATGACGACGTAAGGGATGTTCTCCGGAGGCTTTTCGAGGTGCGGCCCGAGTTCCTTACTCCGCTTGTGATATGCCTCGATATTGCGGACACCGGAACGCATGAAGAGTTGGTAGCGCCGCTCCATCTCCGTCACGGCCCACCGCAAGATACCGATCACCTTCTCCATGTCCGTGACGACGGGCGCGAGCAAATGCGGGATGCCGTTGTACTCGGACATCTCGACCATCTTCGGGTCCACCATCACGAAACGCAGTTCGTCCGGCGTTCGGTTAAGGAGAAGCGAGGAGATAATGACGTTGATAAAGATGCTCTTGCCGCTGCCCGTCGAACCGGCGACGAGCAAGTGCGGCATCTTGGCAAGATCACCGATCTGATAATGCCCGTTCACGTCGCGCCCAAGGGGAATCGGCAGTTTGGCGCGGGCGGCGGCATAGTCGCTCGATTCCAGCGCCTCCCGCAGTCCGACCGTGGCGATTGTGTTATTCGGGATCTCGATCCCGATCCGGCTCTTGCCGGGGATCGGCGCTTCGATGCGGAGCGCCGGCACGGCGAGGGCGAGCGCGAGATCGTTTTGCAACTCTGTCACCCGCCGTACCTTGACGCCGACACCGGGTTCCAATGCGAATTGTGTCACCGCCGGGCCGGGGTTAATCTCGCGCACCGTCGCCTCAACGCGGAAACTGGCGAGTGTCTGCTCCATCACCTGCGCCTTTTGTTCGAGGTCTTCCTCGCTGACGGTGACATCCGGGTAGCGATCCATGTGCGTGATCGTCGGCAGCGTCCAGCGCATCGGCTCGGCGACGGGTGGTTCGGCCACGTCTTTCACCACGTCCGCTTTCGCGGGCGGCGCGGCGTGCGGAGGCGGCGGATCCTTACGGACGGTGCGCTGGGGTGTCTGGATGGCCACTTCGGGCGCGGGCTCCGGCTTCGGCTCCGGGCGGCGAATGATCGGGGGTGGTGTAATGATTTGCTGCGGCGGTGGCCCGATGTCATCGAACGAGGTAGTACGCTCGTTGCGCCCTTTCGGCGACAGCACGGGCGGCTCCGGCATACGGATAGGCATCGCGGTGGTAGCGGCTGGCAGAGTCTCCATTGGCGCATCGGTTCGCTCTGGCCCGCGCAACCGGGCGAGAATCGAGCGGAGTTCGTTGTTCATGAAGATGCCGATGCCCGCGATCAGCAGCGCGAGCAGCACGACGCTCGCGCCGAATGTGCCGAGACCCCGCGCGAGAAAGGCGCTGAGGAAGTAGCCGATATACCCGCCGCCCTTATGGGTTTCCGCCCATTGCAGCGGATCGTCGGCGAGGGTGTGGAGCAGACCGAGAATCGCGAGGACGATCAGGCCGCTGCCAACAAGCGTGTGATACGACGGGCCAGAGCGCCGTTCATCTTTCTCGAGAAAAGCATCCGCCGCCCAGACACCGATCAGCGCGGGAGCCGCAACCGCACCCCAGCCGAAGGCCGTAACCAGCGCGCGCCGCCAGTAATCGAGTAGCCCAGTATGTCCTCCCGCGAGCAGCGCGCCGATCGTGAGCAGCGCGAAGACGATCAGCCCGACGCCGATCAGGTCGCGGCGGAGGCCGGGATGCAGCGCCATCCACGGATCGGGTCGCGGGCGGCGTGGTGTCCTACGCTTCGGCGCGGTCGTCTTCGGCTTGGGCGTGATACGGCGCGGCGATTTCGTCGGTCGCCGGGAGGGTGCAGGCGCATTCGCCCGGCGTTTCGGTGTTGTCGCTGTTCCCGCCACTCTGCCCGCCTCTCCGTACATACACAATGCTACGGACACATTCTACACATGTCCGTACACAATTGCCACGTCCGGGATATGGAAGAGGGAATCGCGGCCAATCCCCGCGAACGGTCAGCGACGCAAAAAGCGTCGCTGTCGAATGAGAAGTCCGCCAAATATTCCGAACGTACCCGCGATACCGGCGCCCGCGATTAGCGCTGTCACGATTGCGCCGAGGTTTCGACGCTGACGCGGTGCTGTGGGAAGCATGGAAGCCACGTATCGCTCCGTGCTCACGGTCGCACGGCTTTGCGCGTTCAACCCTGCGTCGCCGCCCGCGACAAGCACCGTGCCATCCCGCAAGCGCGTCGCCGTCTGTCCGCCCGTCGTCACGTAGGTTGTCCCCGCATCGCTCCATTGGTCGGTTTTCGGGTCATAGAGCATCGCGGTCGCGGCGGGAGCAGTGTCGCCTTTGTCGCCAACTCCACCGACCACGAGGACGCGGCCATCGGATAGAAGCGTCGCTGTGTGGCCGGATCGAGCGTGGGGGAGGGGGGCGACAGCCGTCCAGACATCGGCGACCGGGTCGTAGCGCTCGGCAGTCGCGAGGGTTCCTCGCAGGTCCGCCCCGCCAATTACCAGCACCTGACCATCCGCTAGCAGGGTCGCCGTGTGAAACGCGCGCCCGGCGTGCATCGGTGCGGCCCGCGTCCACTGATCGGTCGCCGGGTTGTAGATTGCCGCGCTGTTATAGCCGCCACCGCGATAGGGGCCACCCGTCACGAGCACCCGACCGTCAGCCAGTGTCGCGATCGCGCTGCCCGAAACGCAGGCGCCGAGCGCCATGTACGGCCCGGTGGGGGAATAACGGTCGGAGATGGGATCGTACCGCTGCGGCTCGCAGGCGACGACAAGCACCTGTCCGTTCGGAAGGAGCGCCGCGCCCGCCGTGCCATACTGTGCGGGCGAGGCTGCGGCAAGCGTCCAGCGATCGGTGGCGGGATCGTACAGTTCCGCCTTCGTTGCATCAATCGTATTGTAATCACCGATGACGAAGACGCGCCCATCGGGCAGCAGGATCGCCGTATGGCGTGTATGCGGTATCGGCATGGGCGCGACGGCCGTCCAACGATCCGTCGCGGGATCGTACCGTTCCGCTGTCGCGAGTTTCCGGGAACCATTGTCGCCCCCGCCAATCGCTCCATCATCCCCACCGGTGATAAGTACGTTCCCGTCACGCAGCAGCGTCGCAGTGTGGTAGACGCGAGTCGTACCCATCGGCGCGGCGGATACCCACGGCTGCGCCGCGTCTGCCGGTAGCAACATCATTGCACAGAGCGCGGCAAGCAGGAGCGCTATTCGCACCATACCGCGCGCCGACATGGCCGTCACCATCCCAGCCGATGGTAGCTCACCGGATGCGGGGGACGCCCCGACCCGATGTACCTGCG
Source organism: Thermomicrobiales bacterium (assembly GCA_050999735.1). Classification (GTDB taxonomy): domain Bacteria; phylum Chloroflexota; class Chloroflexia; order Thermomicrobiales; family JALYUS01; genus JALYUS01. The sequence continues at coordinate 5,076 of JBPCPB010000440.1, forward strand.
GGGGACAGGTCATGTCGCACTGTGGGTTCGCCAGCCGCTGGCGAGCGGCGCATGACATTGTCGCCTTCCGCGATCAGGTAATCCGCCGTGCGTGCGGCAAGCGCTTGGATCGTCAGGCCAGGGTTCGCGGAGCCTTGCGTCGGGAGGATGCTCCCATCGCAGACGAAGAGGTTCGGGATGTCGTGCGCACGACCGAATTTGTCCACAACCGACGTGCGCGGGTCGTTGCCCATCCGCGCGCCACCAACGAGATGAGCGTAGCGCGCCTCTTGCACGACTTCCTCCGCACCCGCCGCCCACATCACGTCCTCGACCTTTTTCTTGCCGAATTCGATCAATCTCTTGTCGTTGTCGTGCAGAGCAAACGTCACTTTTGCCACGCGCAGGCCATGCCGGTCCTTGTCATCCGCCAATTCGACGCGATTGTCTTCCCACGGGAGGATTTCGCCGAGGAGACCGAGCGCGGCCCAATGGTTGTAATCCATCATCACGCGACGCATGCCCCAACCCCACGCGCCCTTCGCGACCATCATCTGCTTGGCGAAACCGATCGGCAGTGGGCCAACCGTCTGGATCGCGAAGCCGCGCGCGAAATCGCGCTTCGGATCGGTCTCATAAAACTCCTCGGTCAGGGCATGCGCGGGCGGCGCTTTGTACATGCGAATCAGGTCAGGAAAGCGCCCGAGGACGACATTCCCGGCTTGCACCATCAGGTACTTACCGACGATGCCGTTCGAGTTCGCCAACCCATCCTCGAAACCGGGACAGGCCGAGTTGAGAAGCAGGCGCGGCGTCTCAATCGCGTAGCCGCAGACGATCACGACCTTCGCCTTCTGCTCCTTCTCCCGCCCATCGGGGTCGAAGTAGGTGACACCGGTGACATGCCCATCTTTGCCGAGGTTAATGCGCGCCACCATGCAGTTGTCGCGAATCTCCGCGCCGTGGCGGATGGCATCGGGCACATGGCTGACGAGTGTGCTTTGCTTCGCGCCCACCTTGCAGCCCTGGATGCAGAAGCCGCGATAGATGCAGTGCGGCCGGTCGCCGTGGGAGCCGGACGTGATCGCCACCGGGCCGCCCGCCGAGACACGGATACCGAGTTTCGTGCAGCCACGCAGAAGGACATCACCGACGCCGCCCATTGGATGCGGACCGTAGGAATAGCCATGCGGATCGCCCCACGGGAAATACGCGGGGCCGGCGACGGGCATCTCCCGCTCCAGCATTTCGTAGTACGGCTTCAGGTCCCAATAGGAGATCGGCCAGTCCGCGCCGAGGCCGTCCTCCGAGTAGACGCGGAAGTCCGACGGATGAAACCGTGGGGTGAAACCCGCCCAATGGACCGAACCGCCGCCGACGCCCCGACCGCTGTTGTTCGCGCCTAAGGTGACGGGATTCTCTCCGCCCGTGACGCGCAATTCATTCCAGTAGAGTTTATGTGAGCCTGCTTCATCGCTGACCCAATCCCGCTCGGTATCCCAGAACGGCCCGGCCTCGATGCCGACGACGCGGAACCCGGCTCGCGCCAGCCGCTGCACGAGGACGCCGCCCGCCGATCCAACACCGACGATGCAGTAATCCACCTCATCGTCTGGCGCGTACTGCCGCATCGGTACCTCGATCGCCTCAATCGGGCCGAGCATATGAACGTCGGTGTCGTGTGCCTCAAACTTGCCAAAGAGCGGTGTCTTCATATGGAGAATTCCTCACCCCGACCCCTCTCACCTGCCCAAAGGGCGCCCGCGATGGAGAGAGGAGAAGGAGATTGGACGCACTGCTGTGCGCCCCTACATTCAGCACTCAGCACTCAGCACTTCCCTAGTGCGTTCCCTCTTGCCCGGTTGGTTGATGGCGACCGGGGTGCGTGCCACCGATTGGTCTGTAGGCATCGGAGAGCGATGCCTTCGGCGCATCCCAGTCGTACCGCTGCTCGTGGACTTCCCACGGCTCCGGCCTGCCGTTTGTCAATCGCATGTAGCCGCGCGGGTAGGCAGGGCCACCGAAGCCGACTTCGTCCCAGGCAAAGGGATGGGCATAATAGGCATCCACGACATCACCCATCAGCAGCATCCAGAAACGGTCGAGCGGCACATGCTTCCAGATCTCCGCACCGGCGGGCGCATTCTCGTCATGGATCGCCAGCATCACCTGATCCTGCTCCAGCGGCCCGAGATCAGTAAAGGAGCGGTCATGCATGTGCTGGGCCACTTCCTCAATTCCTTGCAGACCGAGGCGGTACGCCTCTCCATCGGGGAGCATGTCCTCGAAGCGATAGCCATCAATCCTGCCCGTGAAGAGGCGGTCGTCAATGGTGTTGATGATCGGAATTTTGTGCCCCGCGTCACGGTCATCCTGTGGGATAAGGCGGTCGCAGATCGCCGTCATCAGCCGCGCCTCGTCCGCACTGAAAAAGCGGATCGGCGGCGTATTCTGGACGCGATTGAGGACGACATTGCGCGTCGCCTCGTCCCAGAACGCCTCCTGGCTCAGCGTGTTGAACTCCGGGTAATATCCCGGCGTCGCGCGCGGCGGCATCGGCTGGCCGGTTTTCTTGTCCACAGGCAAATGGTCTGGAAGGACTGAGGACTGAGGACTGAGGACTGAGGCAGGGTCGCTGCCTGCTTCTCCCCGTCTCATTGCTCGTTGCTCATTGCTCATTGCTTTCCCTCCGTAGCAGGCTCGCAAGCAAGCCGAGAAAGCCGGTGGCGGCAAAGAGCAACGGGGCGAAAGCGGGTGGGCCGTAGATGAGATTGTAGAGCGGCAGTTTCGCGCCGCCCGGACGCCGCAGGATGCCTCGCGCGTGAAAGAAGAAGCCAACCGAGCCATCGAGAATCGCCGCTGCTGACGCGGCGGGCAGGAGCGTGCGGGCGATCATCGGGCTTTTCACCGCGCCGAAACCGGCCACCGCCATGATCGGCGTGAGGATGATCGGGCTCCATTGCAGTTGCTTGTAACTGAAGTCGTTCTCGTAGTGGGAATAGAGCGATTCGAAGCCGCTACAGATCGCCGCACAGGCCATCGCGGCCGCCATGTGCTTCTGAAACTGCCCCTCGCGGATGTCATGCTCCAGCATCCGCGTCTCCTTCGTGATGCTTTGCGGCAGGAGGGTCATCCACGCGGCGCGGGATGATTCTTTGGCATCGTGCGCGCCGGGCATGTCCGCCACTTCGGGATCGTCCTCACGGCGCAGGAATGCCGCGATCAAGCCGAGATAACCGCTGATCGCAAAGAGCACCGGTGCGAGGATCGGCGGCCCCATGATGATGTTATTGACGGGGAGGCGCCAGCCGCCCGGCTTACGATGAACGCCCCGCACATGGAAGGCGAAACCGACCAATCCATCTGCGACGGCCACGGCGGAAACGACCGGCAGGACCGTCCGCGCCGCCTTGCGATTCGCCGCCCCCGCGACGGCTGCGGCGAACAACGTCGGGCTGAGGATGACCGGCGTATACATGACGCGCTGGCTGTAACTGCCCCGGTAATGCTCATAGGCCACTTCCAACCCGCTGAGAATGCTCGAAAAGCCAGCAATGAGCGCGAGGCTGCGCTGGAATCTCCCTTCACGGACGTGCTGAAGCAGCAATTTTCCCTCATCCGTCAGTTCTTGTGGCAGCATTGACACCTCATTCCTCACCCCCCTCTCCCTCTCCATCGCCCCGATACCGAGGAAAAGATAGTTTCGTACAGCGATGGAGAGGGAGAGGGGAAGATAGATTAGCGCGAAGGAAATCTCTCTACTCCCCTCTCCATTGCTGCCAAGCAATGGAGAGGGGTTGGGGGTGAGGCTCCGTCACTCGACGATACCGCGAATCTTGTCCTTCATCTTGTCAATCAAGCCCTCGTCCGCGCCGTCCGCATGACCACCCGTCACGAAGAGGTCATCCACCTTGTCGCGGAAGAGTGTCGTACCAATGCGGACGCGGTTCGGTTCACCGCGCGCGAGTGATTCGGCCATCTTCAAGACCTGTTCGGGCTTGACCTTCGCCGGCATCGGCGGCTCGTTCGGGTCCACCACCGCCTGGACAATCGCCGGGCCGGGATGGCGCAGCGCCTCCTCCAGCGTCGCGCGGCACTGCTTCGGATCGGT